>DAHVFY010000037.1:0-7827 GCA_027316765.1 Parachlamydiales bacterium
TTACGGAGCATGAAATACAATATGCCCGGCGTTGTGCTCCAAAGTGAAGGCATATTTTCTTGTGATATCGCTTCCAAGAGCGCGGAGGGGGATTTTAGCTTCTTTGTAGAGATGGATTCGTATGAAGTACATAGTAAAAAGACTGTGAAGGGCGTTTATTCGAAAGAGCTTGGGATTGGATTTAATGATGTTGCTTTTGAGATTCAGAAGAAAGATAAGAAAGACGCAATTTTAAGCTGCTTGGCAGAACAGATTAGCTATAAAGAAGAAAAATTGTTTGGTAAAAAATTGCACGTAGCTCTTACGTCCGGTTTGATTGAAGAATGCAGCCCGACGTTTGCAGAGTTTATTCCAACGCATGGCGAGCTTGATGTAGAATATACACCAAAAACGGCTCTTTTGAAAGCCGGCTGTAAAACGAGTTTAGGGAAAGAGTCTTTATATGTTCAGTTGCAGCTGGATCACTCAGAGGAAGTTCTTGGGATGTTAAAAATTTCTGAGAGCTTGAAAAACCCGGGAATTAAGTGTCTTTTTAAATCTGATTTTCAAGTTGAAAATATACAAGGAAAGATTCCTGGACTTGAAACGAATTTGGCAAAGAAAGCGGCAGCGATGTTTTGGGGAAGCGTGAAAATGGATTTCTCTTTACTTGCCAAGTATTTGCCGGAAAAACAATGTAGGACACTTGAGGGGCTTGAACTTAATTCTGAAGTAGAGTTTGAAGGAAGTTGGGATCTTGAGGCTTTGCAGTTTCAAGGGGCTTTGAAATCTAAGCATTTTGATTGTTTAGGTTTTTCATTTGAAGATTTGCAAGGAGCGCTTACGCTTTCTCAAGAAGAGTGTTTGCTAGAAAATGTAACTCTAGATGATCCTTCTTGTCATCTTCTGATTAAACAAGCTTTGTTCACTCACGGTGTGGAGTGGAGGTGTCATATCCCTCTGATCCTTGTAAGCGATTTTCAGCCAAGTCGCTTGAAAAATGTCTCATCGAATCAGGAAAAGATCAAACCTTTCATTATTAAAAAACTGAGCCTTTACAATATCGAGGGTGCTGTTGGAGATGCATCATCATTTACTGCTCGTGGTAAATTGAATTTCACAAATGGTTTGAAAAAAGAGTTCGGTATTTTGGAGATCCCATTAGAAGCAATTAAAAATTTGGGTCTTGATCCTGGTCTATTTACTCCGATTTATGGAGAAGTAGAATTTGAAATGCAAGATGGCAAATTTGTTCTGATAGATCTTGTGAATGCCTATAGCGAAGGGAAACGCTCAGAGTTTTACCTTCCAGAAGACGTAAATTCTTATCTCGATTTAAAGGGAAATCTGAATTTTGATCTTAGAATGAAACAAAATGTTCTTCTTAACATTACAGAGCCTTTCACTTTAACGGTGCGCGGACATATCTCAAAGCCCAAATACAGCCTTGTTCGAACGACTGATTAATCCCTTAAGAGCTGCTGCACGTTTGATTTTTCCTCCTTTGTGCCTTCATTGCGGAGAGAATACAGGTAGTCTATGCAAGTATTTTTGCTCTGATTGTGCTTCTTTATTTGCTTTGATTAAGCCGCATGAGAGGTGCAAGAGGTGTTTTGCTTCTTTAGGAGAATGTACCTTATGCAGGCAAAAAGGGTACCCCTTTACCTCTCTTGCAGCGGCTCTTGAATACGAGGGACCAGCTGTCAGCCTTGTCCAACATTTTAAATATCATAATAAGCCCTACCTTGCCAAAGATGCTGCGGCACTGCTTGTTCTTCAATATTTGAAGTTGAACTGGTTACCACCCAACCTCATCATTTCTGTGCCTCAACCTATAACACGTTCATTTTTAAGAGGTTACTCTCCTTCCCTTCTTTTGGCCAAGGAAGTGGGAAAGTTTTTAGACTGCCCTGTGGAGGAGCCTTTAAGACGTCTTAGTGGTGATTTGCCCCAGGCGGTATTAAATAAAGAACAGAGAGAGAGGCTGTTGGAAAGCAATTTTGAATGGAAAAAACAGATGAGTTTAAATGAAAAGGTCGTCCTGCTCATCGATGATGTGCGGACGACCGGTACAACGTTGCTCCACTCGGGAAATCTGCTTAGAGAAGGATTCCCAAGGGCGCTTTATAGCATGACGTTGTGTATGTAAGATTTACCCACTAGAGCTTGTTGTATTTGAACTTGAATCGCCACCTTGGGCCTTTTGGCAGGCTCTTGCAAGGTCTTGAATTGCATCTGCCAGAATGTGAGCGCCCATCTGTGGGAGCTGACAAGTCGTTGGATTATCTGATCCGTAACTTGAACCACTACTTCCGCCAACTGAACCTACTGACATAATATTTACCTCTTGTTTAATAGTAATACTCTTACAATAATTATTATATACTATTTTATATATCTTTGTCAATTCTTTATTATAAAAATATAATTAATTGGTATAGTGTGTTGATATAGAAAGGTTTAAGTCTCGAGGTTGCGCCTTGCGATTTGGATTTGTCGCTTGAGAGTCTCGTCTTTTTCGAGCTGCTCAGCGATTTTTTTCCAGGCATGGAGAAGGGTAGAGTGGGTTTTTCCACCGAAGGACGAGGCAAGTTTCATGAGAGATTCATTAATGAGCTCTTTAGCAAGGTACATAGCGACTTGTCGAGGAAATGCAATCTCTTTTGTGCGCGCATTACCGCATAGATCGCTGATGCGCACCTGATAGAGAGAGGAGACGCATTTAAGGATGTTTTCAATTGAGATCCTTTTGCTTGGCGCGTGTTGCATGAGCTCACCAAGAGTTTTTTCTGCGATCTCTTCCGTGACCTCCATTCCCATGAGACGACAGTAAGCAGAAAGGCGATTAAGAGCTCCTTCGAGTTGTCTTACATTATTAAAGATATGTTCTGCGATGAAGAAAGCGACTTTATGCGGCACTTTTAAGCCACGCAATTCTGCCTTATGTTGAAGGATTGCGACTCTTGTTTCTAGATCAGGAATCCCGACATTGGCAACAAGGCCCCATTCCATTCGTGCGATCATCCGTTCGGAGAGTTTAAGTTGCCCCGGTGGTTTATCACTTGTAATGACAATTTGTTTGTTTTGATTGATGAGAGATTCAAAGGTATTGCAGAACTCTTCTTCAAAATTGAGTCGACTTTGTAAAAATTGAATATCGTCAACAAGTAGCACATCTAAAGAGCGGTAATACCGCTTCATTTTATCCATGGATTTATTGCGCAGGTTGTCGATCAAATCGTTGATAAAGCCCTCTGTTGTGATGCACTGAATTTTGACTTTTTTTTGATTTTCTTTGATGTAATGGCCTATCGCATGCAAGAGGTGTGTTTTGCCAAGACCTACGCCTCCATGAATGAAAAGAGGGTTGTACGACTTGCCAGGGCGACTTGCAACGCCCATTGCTGCAGATTTAACGAATTGGTTCGCAGGACCCTCGATAAAGTCATTAAAAGTGTAGAATGGATTGAGCTTTAATTCTCCATCTTGTCCTCCTTGAGGAGATTCAGTATGAGAAAATACAGGTGTTGTAGGCTTTGGTCGATTAGGTTCTACAACAACAAATTGAACACTGGTTTCATTAGGTGCTGAAAAAGGAAAAAAGGAAAACAAGTCCTTTTTGAAGTTGGCTAGGAAGTATTCCTGAACAAAAATGTTCGGAACTTCTAAGACAACATGGTCTTCAGTAGCTTCGATGAATTTGATCGGCGCAATCCAATTTTCAAATTCCGCTGCCGAACATTTTTCTTCGATAAATTCTAGGAATGCGGGCCAACAATCTTGAGAAGTAAGCATATGGCAAATTTAGCACGGGCATGCCAGCTTGCGCAAGAATAATCAGGAAGAAATGACGACTAAATTCGCAACTCGTTGATTGTTAAAATAGGTGATTGTCAAAAAATTTTCGATGATCTCGATAAATTCCGCATGCTTTGATTCATCGATTGCATGAAAGAATAAAATCAGGCAATAGTTGTCGTGAACGTTGATTGAAGAAAAAGTTCTCCATCAAGAAGTCGTTTTGTATTTTTGTTTCATGTAGAAGATTTCTTAGATTTTGTTGAGCGGTACCTTTTATAACGAGAGGAAACGTGAGAAAAATTCTAGTGAGACGATTTTGGTTTTGCAAGCAGTAGCGTTTTGGCTTGCTCAATACAGACAAATGTCGCGCATGATAATGGTGAATTGTTATGTTTATCGGGATGAAAGCTTTTAGCACACATGAGAAACCTCTTTTGAATGACGCCCTCCTCGAGGTGACCTTCTTCGGGAAGGTTGAGGATGCTTCTTGCTGTTTTTATTTCATCAACTTGTGTGATATCGAATTTTTCATCAACTTGTGTGATATCGAATTCTTTTTTATTGGGTTGCAGTCCTTTGTACTTTATTGCGTCTTTGAGGAGTGCATTTATCTTTTTGCAAAGATCCTGTTCTTTGTTTTGTGTGAATTCAGCTGCATGCTTTGTTCTATAGGTATCTAAATCTAAAAGAGCTTTTTTAAATTGATAAGCTTCAGGGAGAAGTCTAACATCTTCTTCATTGGTATTGTTTTTTTGTGCATCTAATATGTGCTTCACGGCACGAGAAATGCCCGGCCACAATGTTTCAACATTCTTAAAAATTAGGGTGTTGATCTTGTGTAGAGAGGTTTGTGCTTTTGTGGATAGTTCCGTTATTTCCGGGTTATGATCGAATGTTTTAGGTAGTGCTGTCAGTTGTTCATAGAGTCTTTTAATTAGGCTTCCTAATTGAGTTCCGAATTCTAGAGGGGTTGTTTTGCCAGCTTCTAGATCGTTTAGGAGGTTTTCATGCTGCTGTGGCAATTCGCCTAGAGCCTTTAGGGTAAGGGCGATCTTTTCGTATAAGGCTGTCATTCGTTGGGTGTCATCTAGTGTGCTGCCAGGTTGCCGCATGCGTGCTACCAGAAGTTTCTCACACTTGTCATGTAATGCCATGAGTTCTTTCGAGAATTCTTCCAAAGCGATGCCAAGTGCTGGAGTTGCTAGTAAAATATTGCCTAGTTGGATGATGCCTGGGGACTCATATTTATAATTTTCACCAAGTTTTTTAAGGAGGCTGTCAATGCTTTCTTCAGACTTAGACTTGGTTTTTTTTGTGGAAGTGCGCGCTGAAGAGTGCTGCTTGGGTGTTTTTTTTGTTAGTAGTAAATTTTTTATGTAATTGAAAAGCGCTTTAAAGGGGGTAAGAATGCAATTTAAAAATGAAAAAGAGCTCACTTGTCCTTTTTTTGAGGATCTCTTCGCAGAGTGAAGCGAGCTTGTATAGAAACTAAAAGTGGATGGAGGGGGAACCTTACTAGCATCAGGAGTATCTTGATGTAAGAATGTTTCCTGTCTAATAGTTGAATTACATTTGTGTATGGGCATAGTTTCCCTTTGTTAATTGAGTCTTAATTATAAACTGACTTTATTTATAAAGAAAGAAGTAAAAAAATTGTATATATTTTCTTGTTAAGAAAAGGAGAGAATGAGGGCAGATGCATGGTTTGCGATTTGCTCATTTGCGCTTTTTTCGAGTGTTTTGGCTTGATTTAGAGCTTGTCTCTTGTATCCTAAGGCAAAGAGAGCCTTTGTTCGGTTCAAAAGGGTGGCTTCATGATGGGGTTCAATACGGAGTGCTCGCTCTATGTAGTTTAGGGCCATCAGGTTATTTCCCATCTGAAGATAAAGAGCTCCGAGTGTTTGGAGATCATAAGCGCTCTCCGGGGCAAGGACGACTAAGGCTTCAAAAAAAGAGAGAGCAATATCATATTTGCCCTGGCGAATATAAGAGTACCCAACGAAGCGTAAGTCCTCGAGCTCCTCGCTGTTCCAACCCAAAACTTCTAACCAATTTACGCTGCTCATGACAATTTACCCCTTTTGATATTGGTTTCTGCGGGAATTAATGTCAATGAGATCTCTCTCAAGGGCATTTACCCTATCAATGAGTTTGAGAAGAATGGTTTTTTCCTTCTTTTTCTCTTCATCTTCTCTTTCCTCCTCCCAAGACGTTGGAGGGCGTTCTTTCTGCTGTTCTTCGTCCCTTTTAGCTCTTTCTTTAATGCGCAGAAGCTGGCTCTCTTTTTTTTCGTCTGAGCCAAGGGAGGGGATGATTTGAAAGCTAAAAAGTCGTTTTTTTTGTTCAAAATAAAAAGGAGGGGCAAAGAAATCTGCCCAAGAAGCATTTTTTTTATTGGTCTCTAGAAGAATATCAAATTCAGATGAGAAAGAGGGTAGAGTAACATCCATCTCTGCCCCAAAGGGGATAAACTGAGATTCTTGAATGATTTTATTATCAAGAAGAGATTTGTCTTGCGCATAGCGCGTGTACGTTTCAATCCCTAAATCATCAATGGTTCTGACCATATATAATGCGCTCCTTTATCCTTCCATTTGCCATTCCTCTTGGTCATTAGTCAACAAAATATTTGAAATTATGAGATTCCCACTGTTTTCCACTTTTTTAACCTATTAATTGCAAACTACTTAAGTTAGAATTTTTCTTGCTGCTATTGATAAGTTAATAAGAAATTGTTAGAGTGTGGGAAATGGTGGGAAAGAGATGGGAAAGTTCTTCTTCAGCGGATCAACTGCAGCTAAGCTTGATGAGAAAAATCGTTTCGTCCTGCCCCAAAATATGCGTTTTGGTCTTGTTGAAAATGGAGTCCTTGAATTTAGTCTTGCATTAGGCCTTGGGGGCTGTCTTGCAATTTATCGAAAAAGCGATATTGAGAAGATTGTTCAGAAGTTTGAATCCAAGCAGCATCTTGCAAAGTATCAAAAATTTTTCACTCTTTTCTTTTCTACACTTCATGAGACAAGTTGCGACAAGATTGGTAGAGTCATTCTTCCTCATACATTGAAAAAGGCGGCCAATATTAAGAACGAGATTATTCTTGCCGGAGTACTTAATAAGATTGAGATTTGGCCAAAAGAAGTTTACGAAAAAGATTTGAGTGCACTTTTAAGTGGTAAGGGCAGCGATGCTGAGCTTGCTAGGATGGCGGAAGAGGCTTTTGCTTTATTAGGTGAAGAAGAGGGGAAAAATGGCGAAGAAGAATAGGCCTCACCTTTCCGTGATGCTTCAAGAATTTTTGACTTTTTTTAGTGAAAGCCGATTAAAGACGTTTTTCGAAGGAACTCTTGGCGCTGGGGGGCACGCGGAAAAATTATTGGAGGCTCACCCCGAAATTAAAACATATGTCGCTTGCGATAGAGATCCTGTTGCGCTTGAGCTTGCAGAAAAACATCTTGCGCCTTGGAAAAAAAAGCTTGTGCTTGTTGAAGGGGATTTTGCTGAGCTCGATGAGATTTTGAAAGAAGAAAAGATAAAGTCGGTGGATGGGTGTTTTTTTGATTTGGGGGTGTCATCTATGCAGTTCGATCAAGGAGAAAAGGGATTTAGTTTTTCTAAAGAAGGTCCTTTAGATATGCGCATGGGGCCGAGCGCAGAATTTAGTGCTGAAGAAATTGTCAATAAATGGTCGGAAAAAAAACTTGGCGATATTTTTCGAGACTATGGCGAAGAGCCAAAATGGCGCAAAGCGGCAAAAGCGATTATTGATGCTCGCAGAAAAAAACCCATTAAAACTACTTTGGAACTTTCTGAGGTGATCGTTAATTCTATCGGTAGAAGCAGAAAGAAGCTGCATCCGGCAACACTTGTTTTTCAAGCTCTTCGTATCTGCGTCAATAATGAGCTTGACGCTCTTAAAGAAGGATTATCTAAGGCGATAGAAAAACTCTCTTCTGGTGGAAGACTTGGGGTGATTAGTTTTCATCGTTTAGAAGATAGAATTGTCAAAGAGATGTTTCGCGAGGCCTCCCAGAATAAAACCTTGAGGAT
>DAHVFY010000037.1:7837-14260 GCA_027316765.1 Parachlamydiales bacterium
CAAGAAATTAGGATCAATCCAAGATCTCGAAGCGCTAAGATGCGTTTTGCGGAGAAAATATGACAGGATTTTTTGTACGTCTTTTTTCGCTGCTTGGTGTGTGTGGTTTTGGTTTATATTCTTATGTAGATAAACAAAACGCACTTACAGAGCTTAGAATCGCGATTCCGACGGTTGCCAAAGAGATCAGGATGCTTAACGAGGAAAATACTCGTCTTAAGTATGAGATTGAATTGTTTGAAAGCCCACAACATCTTTTAGAGCTTGCAAAGAGTTGTGAATTTAGCCACTTGAAACATCCTCTCTTAAAAGAAATTTTGACTGTTCAAGAGGGGGATGCGTTGGAATTGCCTCTTATTGTAGAAGAAGAAAAAGTAACCCGTCTTAAGCCGAAATTTACTTTAGCAGTAAAATGAACCCGATTTTTTTGGAAAGCCGCAAGCGTCTTGTAGGGATTTCTCTGTTTGTTTTTTTTCTTTTTAGCTTGCTTATTGTTCAGTATTATAAGATTCAGATTATTGAAGGAGATAAGTGGACCAAACATGCTCTTGAACAGCATCAGCTTGTTGTTATTGAGCCTTTTAAACGAGGATTGTTTTATTCAAATAGTAGCATTAAGGCGGGACATCCTGACAAGCCGCAACCTTTTGTTATCGACGTGCCTAAATACCACCTTTATATCGACCCTAAAGCTCTTCCAGAGGAAGTTAAAGGTCAGATTGCAGATCAATTGATACAGCTTCTTCGTTTAAATCTTCCAGAGTCAGACAAGTTGCATTTGCAATTTGAAAAAAAAAGTCGTAGTCGCAAGCTTGTGATGTGGCTTAGTAAAACAATGCGTGATGAGATTGCAGAGTGGTGGTTACCTTTTGCTCGTTCTAAAAAAATTGCGCGCAATGCGTTGTTTTTTGTGCAGGATTACAAGCGTTCTTATCCTTTTGGAAAACTCTTGGGGCAAGTGCTTCATACAGTTCGTGAAGAAAGAGATGCAAAGACATTGCAAAGTATTCCAACCGGAGGGCTTGAGTTAACATTCAATCAGTATCTAAAAGGGAAAGAGGGGAAACGAGTGATTTTGCGCTCGCCTCGCCACCCTCTAGAAACGGGTAAAGTCCTTTATCCGCCGGAAGATGGAGCAGATGTCTATTTGACTATTAATCACTACTTGCAAGCAATTGCAGAGGAGGAGATTGCTAAGGCGGTTAAAAAGGCTCACGCGAAGGGCGGTTGGGCGATCATCATGGAACCACGTACAGGAGAGATTTGGGCCTTGGCTCAGTATCCTTGGTTTGAGCCTGCGCAATATGCTAAGTATTTCAATGATGATGAATTAAAAGAAAATACTAAAGTCAAGGCAGTAACGGATCCTTATGAACCAGGCTCCACGATGAAGCCCTTAACTCTTGCTGTCTGTCTGCAAGCGAATGCTGAATTAAAAAAAATGGGAAAGCCTCCCATTTTTTCCCCGCAGGAAAAGGTCAACACATCAGTTGGTAGATTTCCAGGAAGATCAAAACCTCTTTATGATCCTCGGCCGCATCATTACCTCAATATGAATATGGCGCTGCATAAGTCTTCCAATGTCTATATGGCAATGATGACCTATCGCGCAATTGAAGCTTTAGGAGTGGAATGGTATCGCAATGTATTACACAGTGTGTTTGGTTTTGGAATTAAAACGGGAATAGAAATTCCTTCAGAATGTGCGGGACTTCTTCCATGTCCTGGAAAAAAGCATGCAAGCGGGGTGCTTGAGTGGTCAGGGGGAACTCCTTGTTCCTTATCATTTGGTTATAATATTCTTGTGAATAGTTTACAGATGTTGCGCGCTTATGCCATTATTGCCAATGGAGGGTATGATGTAAGACCGACTCTTGTCCGTAAAATTGTAAAAAAGAAGTCGGATGGAAAAGAGGATGTTTTATTGGATAATACTCAAGAAGAAAGGGTAGCGGCTTTTAAACGGCTTTTAGATGAAGATGTCGTTGAAGAATTGACCAATGCGATGAAGTTTGTAACAAAACCTGGAGGAACCTCTGCAAGGGCAGACATTTATGGATATACAGAAGCTGGCAAAACGGGTACTTCAGAAAAGGTTGTGAATGGAGGGTATTCAAAAAAGAATCATATTTCTACGTTTGTTGGTTTTGCGCCTGCTAAGGGGGCAAAATTTGTTGTTTTTATCGGAATTGATGAACCGGAGTATAAATATATTCCAGGAGTTGGTAAAAATCAGATGGGAGGTACATGTGCAGCGCCAGTTTTTAGAGAAATTGGGACTCGCACACTACAATTTTTAGGAGTTGAACCAGATGATCCTTATGGGTATCCTGTTGGTGACCCTCGAAGAGATCCTGAAAAAGCAGATTGGATAAAAAAGACACAGGAGCTGAAAGCGCTTTATGATCAATGGAACCATGAAACTTAGAAAACTTCTCAAGGGGTATCCTTCCATTACAGTAAAGGGATCCAAAGAGATTGAAATTACAGGGATTTCTGCAAATTCAAAAACTGTATCACCCGGCAATCTTTTTGTTGCAAAAAGGGGATTGACTCACGACGGTTCTTTTTTCATTCGTGAAGCAGTAGCAGCAGGAGCTGTTGCTGTTCTCACAGATATCTATGATCCTTTTTTAGAAAACGCAGTACAGATTGTGTATCCTAATGTTCCTCAGTTGGAAGCTGATCTTGCCAAGCACTACTACCAGAGTGCTGCTGATCGGCTTCTTCTTGTTGGAATTACAGGAACAAATGGAAAAACGACATGCGCTTATCTTATTAAGCATTTGCTTGAAGAGGCGGACACCCCTGTTGGTTTGATTGGAACAATTAGTTGGATTGTAGGAGAGCATGAGATTCCTGCGCTGCATACAACACCTGATTTGATTACGAATCATAAATTATTTTATGAAATGATTCAGTGCGGATGTAAAGCAGCTGTGATGGAAGTCTCTTCCCATGGACTTGAGCAAGGAAGAGTGCGCGGACTTGATTTTGATGTCGCAGTTTTCACAAATTTAACGCTAGATCATCTCGACTATCACAAAACGATGGAGGGGTATGCGGCGGCAAAGGCTAAATTATTTACAGGACTTGACGAAGGGACAGCTGTTGTTAATGTTGATAGTCCCTGGGTTTCTGAAGTTGTGAAAGGATGTTCTTCTAAAGTTTTGACTTATGGATTGGATCATGATGCAGATCTCAAGGCGGAAGACATTATTCTTTCAGCAAAGGGAACGCAGTGTACGATTGTGTATGATGGTAGACGTTATCCGTTTTCGACTTCCTTAATTGGTCGGTTTAACGTCTATAATTGTCTAGCAGCTCTTGGTGCAGCCTTAAGGTGCGGTCTTGAATTTGAAAAGAGTTTGCTTAAACTTCGTACGTTTAAGCGTGTACCGGGGCGTTTAGAAAGGGTGCCCAATCAGTTGAAATTTGATATTTTTGTCGATTATGCTCATACTGATGACGCTCTAAAAAATGTACTGGAAACCTTGCGCGAGATTAAAAAAGGACGCGTCATTACGGTGTTTGGTTGCGGAGGAAATCGAGATACGGGAAAGAGAGTTAAAATGGGCGAAATAGCAGAAGAACTGTCAGATTTTGTTGTTATTACAACGGATAATCCTCGACAGGAAGACCCGCATGCTATTATTCGGGAAATTCTTGTCGGAATAAAAGATCGTTCTCGGGTGATTTTAGAGCCTGATCGAAGAACTGCAATTGAAAAAGCAGTTGACTTATGTAGGCCAGATGATATTCTCCTGATTGCTGGTAAAGGACATGAAACGTATCAAATTTTTGCTCATAAAACGATCGATTTTGATGATCGCAAAATAGCCTCCGAGGCCTGTGAAAAGATATGCGCATCCTTTTTGTAATTATAGGATTTATTCTATCGGCAAGTGGATTTGCTGACACGCCAGATCCAGCTCTTGTCAAGACGTTGATTATTTTGGACGCAGGTCATGGAGGACATGATGAGGGAACTGCTGTTCAGATGCTTCAAGAAAAGCGCATTGCGCTTATGTGCTCCTTGATGGTGCGTAATTTTCTTGATGAGATGGGGTATCGCGTGATTCTCACTCGCACTAAAGACGTATACCTGTCTTTACCAAGACGTGTGTCGATTGCTAACTCTAATCGTGGAGCTTGTTTTGTCAGCATTCATTTCAATGCCGCAAGTAATGCTGCCGCAAAGGGGATAGAGGTATTTTATTGTGATAATCGAGAGCAGAAACGCACGCGTGCATCGCAAAAGCTTGCCAATTGTATTCTTTATCATGTGATCGATGAAACAAACGCCAAATCCCGAGGGGTTAAGAAGGGAAATCATCACGTGACGCGCGAGACACAAATGCCAGCTGTTCTTGTTGAAGGAGGTTTTTTGACCAATCGGGAAGAACGCGTCCAGCTCAAGACAAAAATCTACATTGAAAAAATTGCTCGCGGCATCGCCGAGGGGATCGATAAATTCATGAAATCCTAAAGTCGTCCTCGGCGCGAATTGAACGCGCGACCTGTTGCTTAGGAGGCAACCGCTCTATCCACTGAGCTACGAGGACAAATGTAAGGATGAGGAAAGATTTTACCTGTAACACCGCTTTTTATACTAGATTTCTTTCGAAAAAAAAGCTCTCTAGCGTTCCCGCTAGAGAGCTTTTATCAAAGAAGGTTCTGTTTAGAATTATTTTCTTTTAGAAAATAGAGACTTAAAAAACTCAAAGAAAGAGAATTTTTTCTTAGGAGCTTCTGCGGTTTGAGGTGCCTTTACTTTCGGAGTACTAGGTGGGATTCCCATCGCTGTATCTTTTGCTGCTTTAAATGCTTCGTTGTGTGTAATTTCAGCGTTTTTAGATAATAAAGTTTCCGCTTTTTGCTTAACATTATCTAAAGTTTCGCTTCTCCACTGCGCCGGAGGAAATACTGCTCTTTCATTGTTTTGTTCGCTTGAACCAACAACGAGGATTTTGTTCTGTCCCAGGAGATTTGCTACGTTTAATAAATGTGCGCTTTCTTGTTTTACAACAGTATGTGCCTTCTCTAGATCTTCAATTTCTTGAAAAGAGAGTTTTTCAGATGCAACGAGTGTTCTAATTTTTTCTGCTTGGGAAAGTGCAGCGCTTAGATGTTTAATCACTTCATCATGGATCTCTTGCGCGAGAGTTTTGTTGTAATGTTTGTGATAGGCAACATTGCTATAAGGTACTGTGTAAGTACATTGGTTAACTAAGTGTTTATCGATTTTTTTAGGATCATCTGTTTTTAAAATCTCAAGCAATTTGAGCATATTAGCATCAGCGTCGTTAGAGGCTTTTTCGTCTGTAGCAATTTCCTCTTTTCTTATAACGATTTCTTTTCGGAGTTGCTCGAGTTTAAGAGTTTGCAAATTGGCTTCTTCTTTTTGTTTTTCTAATGTCTCGGAATTTTGGTTAAGGCTTATTAATAGACCTGAGATTATGCTAATGGTTGTTGTAATGGTCTCTTGAATTTCTAGTGCTTTTTGTAACTTGCCTTCATTAAGAAGGTCGGCTTGGAGATTGTCATAGATTTCTTTTGCTTGTTGAATATTGGATTCATTGTCTTGAATAGCTGTTTTTAATGATTCTATTTGACTTGCTTGCTCTTTTTTAAGATCTGCCTCTTGTTGGGCCAGTTTTTCTTGTGCATTGCAATTTTCTAGGGCTGCTTTAGCACGTTGGGTTTTGGCTGTGCAAGCGTTTTCTAAATCTTTAAATTTGTTATATTTTGCTAATATGCCAGGAGAGTTAAATAATTCTGATAGTAATGTTGCAATGTGCGTTTTTGTCGTAATATCTATAGGATCTGAATTTATTATAGTATTCAATTGAAGTTTTGCTTGATCAACAACTTGTTTATTAGAGCTGTTTAAACTTTCTATGTTGTTTTCTACAGTTTTAATGATTCTTATCATTTGATCTGAATAGCATTCGAGCATAATCGATAGGTAGATGATTTTAGCTGTTGTTAATAATTTTTGTCCTTTTTCGAATTGGTGTTTATCGTTCTTAAGACCGTTTAGGTTTCGGGTAAGCGTCTCGGTAAGGCTTTTAAATTGTTCATAGGACAGAGACTGAATCGTCTCTACTTTTAAATCATTTTCCATAGATGTAATGACTACATGCTTAGGGCTTCCAAATATAGATAACATACTCATATTACATACCTCTTTTAATTTTTATAATTCAAAGTATAATATATATGTATATAAAATTTCAATATAATTGTAATAAATAGTTAATTATACTAGTAGAAATAGTTTAAGTTATTGATTTTGTTGCAGTTAAGGTTTGGGTGTCAATAAGATATCTCTTACGATCTAGGAGGGGGATGGGGTCATCTTTTCGAATTCGTAGCCGATTAGACGGGCTGCGGGGAGGGCAATGAAGGCAAATGAGATAG
>DAHVFY010000038.1 GCA_027316765.1 Parachlamydiales bacterium
ACGCTCAATTATGCAACAGGGATTCTCACACAATCTCTCATTCAAGAAAATGCGCCCGTTATCCCTCAAGAGGAACGGTCAACACAGACGGAGGAATCTCCATGAAAAAATTCATACTTTCCCTTTTTTTTCTCGCAGGTTGCAGCAAAACGCAACAACCGGCACTTCCGCCACCTCCTGTAACAATGGTGCGCCCTGTCGTATGCAATGTGAATCTCTATACCGATTATGTAGGACACATGCAAGCCAATGTCACAGTGCAAGTCAGAGCACAAGTCTCAGGCGTAATTACAGCAAAATATTTTGAAGAAGGGCAAGATGTAAAAAATGGAGATCTACTCTTTACAATTGATGATCGCCCTTACGTCGCAGCTCTTGCTAAGGCGCAAGCGACTCTTACTCAAACCATTGCAAGGCTACATTTAGCAGAAGAAACCGTCTCTCGTTACACAGATCTCGTTAAACAAAACTACATCTCTCAGCTCAATTATGACCAATATGTTACAGACGTTAAAGTCGATGATGCAACTATTCAAGAAAATATTGCGGAAATTGAAACTGCCAAGATCAATCTTAGCTACTGCAACATCACAGCTCCCATGGACTGCACAACAGGTGTACTGCAAGTCTATCCCGGAAATTACATCAATGCAGGCGGCGAAAATCAACTCATTACTCTTAATCAAATCTCCCCCATCCAAGCCATCTTCTTCGTCCCCGAAAAAGATCTTCAAAATATTCAATTCTTACAAAGAAAACAGTCTTTAAAAACAATTGTCTATCTCTATGATAACCAAGAGCACGGATATGAAGGAGAGCTTGCAGTCATTGACAATCAAGTCAACGCAAATACGGGCTCAATCCAGTTAAAAGCACTTTTACCCAATAAAGAGAAAGAACTTTGGCCGGGACAATTCGTCGTCGTCCGTTTGATTTTAGGCAGCAAAAAGAACGCTATCCTCATCCCTTCGCGCGCCATCCAAATTGGCCAAACCGGTTCTTACGTCTTTGTCATTAAGCCAGACGACACTGTAGAGATACGCAAAGTGCTTGAAGGACAAAGACAGGGCGATTACTCGATCATTGAACAAGGCATTGATGCAGGGGAACGAATCGTCCTTGATGGTCAGCTTAATCTAATGTCAGGCATGAAAGTCGCAATTAAAAATACGGGAACCTCTACAACAAGCGGGAGTGGTAAACAATGAAAATCAATATCTCCGCGCTTTTCATCCACCGCCCTATCATGACAATTCTTGTCATGGCAGCTATTCTTTTTTTTGGGATGCTTTCCTACCAAGCACTTCCTGTTAGCGACATGCCCAATGTAGAATACCCAACAGTTCAAGTGACAGCTTCTTATCCGGGTGCAGATCCCAACACAATGACAAACAGTGTCACAGTTCCACTTGAGAAAAAATTCACGACAGTTCAAGAACTCGTTTCGATGGCCTCTACAACAAATACAGGCTCAACAACAATTGTCCTTCAATTCACTTTAGATCGCTCTATCGATGCCGCAGCCCAAGATGTGCAAGCAGCGATTAACCAAGCCTCGCAGCAGCTACCTCAAAATCTTCCCTATGCGCCAACTTATACAAAGGTCAACCCTTCAGACACACCCATTCTCTTTTTAGCGGTTATGACAGAGACTCTCACTCTTGGAGATCTTTATGACTACGCTAACACGGTCATTGCGCAACAGATCAACATCGTGCCGGGAGTCTCGCAAGTGATTGTCTATGGCTACCCCTATGCCGTACGTGTTCAGGTTGATCCTCAAAAACTTGCCGCAAAGGGCCTTGGCCTTTATGAAGTGGGCAACATCATTAAAAGTCAAAATCCTTACATCCCTGTAGGTACAGTTTTTGGCGGAAGAACGGAATACACCATCGATGTTGATGGACAAATTGGCACAGCCGGCGGGTATAACCCCATTATTCTTAAGAACGACAATGGAGCTATTACACGTTTACAAGATGTAGGTTGGGCCTTAGATAGCATCCAAGAAGACAAGTTCTACGCGCATTATGTTACAGATAAAAAAGATATCGCTTCCATTATCGTTGCCGTTCAAAAACAACCAGGAGCAAACGCACTTACGATCATCGACCAAATTAATATCATGCTACCCAAGCTATTGAGAGAACTTCCAGGATCTGTAGAAGTCATCCGTTTTTTCGATAAATCAGAATTTATTCTTGAATCTGTAGCCGATGTGCAGCTTACCGTTCTTGTCGCATTCATTCTTGTTGTGATCATCATCTTCCTCTATCTTGGGCGCCCGATGAACACTCTCATCCCCACACTTGCACTGCCTATGTCCATTGTGGGAACCTTTATCTTCATGTACCTGTTTAATTTCTCAATCGACATCCTTTCTTTGCTCGCTATCAGTTTATCCATTGGATTCCTTGTAGATGATGCGATTGTCGTCCTAGAAAACATTGTACGTCACGTGGAGATGGGAGAAGAACCCATGCAAGCTGCCTTAAACGGCTCTAGAGAGATCTGCTTTACTGTTTTATCGATGACTCTTTGCTTAATCTCCGTTTTTATCCCCATGCTTTTCATGGGCGGAATCGTTGGAAAAATTTTCTTTGAGTTTGCCGTAACCATCGTAACAGCGGTTCTAATCTCAGGTATGATTTCTCTCTCTCTTACTCCCATGCTCTGCAGCAGACTTGTTCCACCCAAACATGAGAGTGACAAAAAAACAAGAGTTGAGCGAATGTCTGAAAAACTCAATGAAACACTTGTAAAAAAATATGAAAAAAGCCTTAACTTTCTTCTTGGGCACAGAATGATCGTCGTCTTAGTCGGTGTTGCAGCGATGGTAGGAGGTGTTTTCTTATTTCAAAAACTTCCTAAAGACCTCTTTCCACCCGATGATCTCGGGCTGATTCAAGGCCTGACACAAACAAAAGATGGCACGTCCACATTTCAGATGATCGAAAATCAAAAAATCCTCACCTCAATGATTCGTGATAACCCAAACATTGAAGCGATCCACTCAGTAGGAGCCTACCCCGTTGATAACCAAGGACTTTTATATATTCATCTAAAGCCCTATAAAAAACGCCTTCCAATGCCTGTTATGATCCGTGACCTTTACGCACAATTGTACGAACTCCCAGGTGTTAAAACCTTCCTAAAGTCAGTTCCACTCATCAACCTTCAAGTGGGAGCCACCACAATTTCTGGAGACTACCAATATACGCTACAAAGTTTGAATCCAAAAGATCTCTATCCAAACGCCGTAACATTCTATCAAAAACTGCGCAACACTCCTGGATTTTTACAAGTCTATTCCGACCTACAAGTCAATCAACCTCAACTGCAAATTCACATTCAAAGAGATAAAGCCTCACTTTTGGGAATTACCGCAAGCGATGTTGAAAACGCTTTAAGTAATGCGTTTGCGGATTATAACCTTTCCCCGATCAACGAGCCTGAAAACCAATATTATGTGATCATGGAAGTGCTACCTAAATTTTATCGAGATCCAAGTCAATTATCTCAAATTTATCTCCGCTCTAGTTCCGGTTACATGGTTCCACTTATCGAAGTTGTTACAATGACAGAAGGCGTAGGCCCTTTAACTATCAACCATATTAATGGAATTTCATCCGTAACAATTTCTTTTAATCTTAGCATCCCGCTTGATCGCGCCATCACGATTCTCAATCAATTAGCAGCAGATGTTTTGCCGCAAAGCGTTACAGGAAACGTTCAAGGAACCGCAAGTGTCTTCCAATCTTCCTTTGCAGATATGACGTTTCTGCTTTTAATTACTTTCTTTGTCATCTACATCATCCTCGGCATCCTATACGAAAACTTTTTTCATCCAATCACTGTCATGACAACACTCCCTCCGGCAGCCCTCGGAGGCCTTGCGACTTTGCTTTTCACACAGAATACTCTTTCCATGTATGCTCTTGTTGGAATTATTCTCCTACTTGGAATTGTTCTGAAAAATGGCATTATTCTCATTGATTTTGCAAATGAAGGGATTGAAAAAGGCAAGTCACCCCATGATGCGATTTTGCATGCATGTACAACGAGATTTAGGCCTATTCTCATGACGACAATCTCCGCCCTCATGGGAGCTGTTCCAATAGCGCTCGGAATTGGAGGACTCACAGCTCAAAGTCGTCGGCCCCTTGGCCTTGTCATCGTCGGAGGACTGATCTTTTCTCAACTGCTCACCCTCTACTTAACACCCGTTGTCTATCTTTATTTAGAATGGCTCAAAGAAAAAATCTACGACCACAAAGCAAAACCTGAAATCTAAAACACGTTCTAATTTCATCATTTCAACCCCGAATTGTGACCTATTTTCCCTATAGCGCTACACATGTGTAGCGCTATAGGGAAAATAGGTCACAATTCGGGGTTGAAATAATTTCGTCATCTGATAGAATCAAATGGTTTCAATATTTAGGATATTTTATGCATCTTGTCAGGAGTTTTGGACATCTTTTCGGCGGCACATTGCTTGTTGCAGGGATTACACTGGGAGTAGGAATGCTAGCGCTTCCCGTTGCAACGGCAGAAAGCGGTTTTCTTCCTTCACTTCTCCTCTACGTGATCTGCTGGCTTTTCATGCTATGCACGGGACTGCTCATTTTAGAGGCCACTGTGTGGATGCCAAAAGATGCAAATCTCGTTACAATGTCAAGACGTCTTTTAGGTAAAGGAGGACAAATTTTTTGTTGGACTCTCTACCTATTTTTATTTTCCTGTCTTATGGTCGCTCACGTAGCAGGCGGCGGTGATGCCGTGTCGCAGCTCTCTTCCGGTACAATGCCCCACTGGCTAAGTACCTTGATCTACGTCGCAATCTTCTCTCCTGTCGTTTATTTGGGAACTCTATGGGTGGATAGGCTTAATTTATTTTTGATGTTAGGAGTTGTCGTTACGTACCTTACTTTTATCTTTATCTCGGTCCCTCACATCGATGTAACACTTTTAAGCCATGTAAACTGGTCGAAAATGACTTGGGCTCTACCGGTTGTTTTTACCGCTTTTGGCTACCAAAGTTTAATTCCAACACTTGTTACCTACATGGACAGAAACATTCGAAAGGCTCGTCTTGCAATTATCATGGGTTCTTCCATTCCTCTTCTCATTTACATTGTTTGGGGACTCATTATTCTCGGTATTGTGCCGGTTGACGGACCTCAAGGATTAATCGCTGCAAAAGAGCAAGGACGTAACGCGGTCTATCCTTTACAGTATATTGTCCAAAAACCTTGGCTTGTCACCTCAGGTCAAATTTTTGCTCTTTTTGCCATGACAACTTCTTATGTCGGCATCTCGATTGCCTTTGTTGACTTCCTAGCGGATGGCTTAAAAGTAAAAAAAACAGGTTTGAGAAAACTTGGGCTTTGCGCTCTTGTCTTCGTCACGCCAACTCTTATCGCCATTTTAAATCCCAATATTTTTATTAACGCCCTCACTTATGCCGGCGGTTTTGGAGTCTCGCTTCTTTTAGGAGCAATGCCTGTTGCCATGGTTTGGTCGGGCAGATATTTTCATAGATACTCTCACGATCACCAACAGCTGCCCGGGGGTAAGGTATTGTTAGCATGCCTAATGGCATTCGTCGCTATCGAACTTTGTATTGAGCTATTTTAGGTCTAAAAATTAACGGCTGCGCCGAAAACCACGCCGTGAAGACTCAAGTCGCCCAAGTTAGAAACATAGGTGAATTGTTGATCACCTACTAAGCGCACCCATTGATTTTGTCCAAAAAAGTAATGCTCCTCCCATCCGAGGTGAAGGTTCCACATCCCCTTCTCCCAAGAAATGCCAAGCGTAAGATCGATGACAGGTGCTGTTGCAAAAAATGTTCTGTGCAAACTCAGCCGCTTTTTAACGCCAACATCTGCATACTCTCCTTGATGAACATAAAACTCACCATAGAGCAAAGACGCGGCACCTGCTGTATAAAGCTGCCATCCCTTTCCAAGAATCCAATCACAGTGAGAGCCCATGACAAGCCCTGCTCCTAAAAACTTATTCTTCGTTGTGACTAAATCCTCTCCTCCTGGAAAAAGATCTCCTCCATAATAGGTTAGGCGGTATTTTTGACGAATGCAAGCAACTCGAGTTCCCAAATAAGAAGTGAAGTCCACTTGAGAAGATGCGCGTATTTTATTCTTAAAAATAAGGTCAAATTCTCCGAAATGAAGTCTCCATTTAACATCTGCCTGATTAACAACGCCATGACTTTCAAAAAACAGGGGGTTTATCCAAAAAGGAGTGAGATTTCCTTTAACATCCTCTGATAAATGTGCATGAAAATGCGTGAAGACCAATTCAACTTCCCAACTATCCCTCTTAAAAAGATACCCGCACCCCAAACGAAAGCCGGGGTCCCAATCAAAATCAGGATAAATGGTCCTATTTTCAGCAGCGAGCGCAAGCCCATTCTCCTGTGCTTGCCAATAGAGTAGATCTACATCAATATTCCACATGCTCTGCAGCTTTGTAGAGGCGATTCATGAGGGCTCTATCCGCCAACACCTTTTCTGTGCAAAAGACAAGAAGCTCATCGCACTCCATTCTGTCAGAGAGACGTAAAAAAGCGTATAAGGAATAACTTTCAAGAGGAAATTGCTCACAAAAACCATCTTCAATCCTCTTCTCCGTTAGAAGAATTCTTTTAGCACACTCCGCCTGAGCAATATATCTCTCAAGATCTTCAAGAGAAGTAAAAAGCTTTAAAGGAGCTTTAGGTGCATAGTGACGATATTTCATCCCCGGAGAGGCAACCGGTGTTGTGTTATTTGATACAATAAGCTCTCTTTTTAAAACCTCTTCAATTTGCTCTTTAGTAATACTTCCAGGACGTAATAAAATGGGATGATTACTATCGGACAAACTAATTACCGTGGATTCCAATCCTATACTCGAGCACCCTCCATCAATCACAGCTGCAATTTTACCCTGAAAATCCTCAACCACGTGTTCAACACGCGTTGCACTCGGTTTCCCTGACAAATTAGCAGAAGGTGCCACTAAAGGCTCTCCTAAATCTCTTAACAACTCCTGAGCAAGAGAATGATTAGGAGATCTTATGGCGATCGTCGCAAGCCCCGCGGAAGCCTCTTTAGGAACGCAAGAAGAGGCTTTTAACACAACAGCTAAAGGACCTGGAAAAAACAACTCCGCTAATTCATAAAATGCGGACGGAATGTCAGTCGCAATCTTTTCTACATCCGCAATACTATGAACATGGGCAATCAAAGGATTATCGCGCGGCCGCCCCTTTACTTCGAAAATTTTCCTTATAGATTCAGGAGAAAAAAGAGGCGCACCTAACCCATAAACAGTCTCAGTTGGAAAAGCGACAAGTTCTCCTGCCCGCAAGAGCTCGACCGCTCTACCTATCCCCTCTTTAAAAAGAATCTCCATGCCGACACTTTCCCCTTGCATATTTTCCAAATTGGGCAGTATTGTAAGGTGGTTTAACCCTCATGTCAAGGAGATCCTATGAAAACCACAGCTGCTGTCATTCTTCTTTATGGCCTTGTCATTTTAATCGGCGGAATCATGGGTCATCATGAAAAGGGAAGCCTAGCTTCGCTCATCTCAGGTCTCGTCTGTGGAGGACTGCTTCTTGGTACTTCTTGGGTTATTTTTAATAAAAAAGCCTGGGGAGAATATGCCGCCCTTCTCCTTGTTTTTCTTCTAGACGGCTTTTTTACCTACCGTTTTATAACCACGCATAAGTTCCTTCCCTCAGGTCTCTTAAGCATTCTTAGCTTAGGTGTTTTGTTTTTCTTGGCTTTTGTCATGCGCCGCGCACACAAATAACCAAAGCATGTTAACTCTTAATAATAAAAAACTTAAAAACGGCAAGAATAAATAAATATTTATATTGATTTAAAATTATAAATACGTTATAATTTTGCCATGTCTACTTATGAAATTTCAATGGGGCATAGTCCGGCATTCGAGGCGAGACCCCTCCACCAGTCTAGCAGGTCATCCACTCAAACTTCTTATACAGAAGAGGTTACGACAAACGTATTTTCTAGATTCGTGGCAAATGCAAAGAAAAAACTTCATAAAAAAGCAATAGAAAATGCTGATGGCTCCTGGATCAAAGAAGATCCCTACATCCCAAGCATAACCTCCCTTATAACGGCTCCCCTAGATCTCGTCTTTCTCCTTAAAGATTTCATCTATGCAAAGATCAATCATGATAAAATAGCTCAAATCGATCTCGCAGCTAGGATTGCCCTATTCCCCTTAGGAATCGCTTATCAGGCCGCCTCTTTTCTAATTACTATCGCCGAATTTATCTCAATTTTTCACCCCTTTCAATATGTTCTAAGCCAATTGGGACTTATTGTTTTAACATGCGCGAAAGCTGTCAATGTTCTGGCACTTGGACTTTGGACACTTGAGTTTATCTTTGAATCCTTTGGGCTGTACAAAAACACTACTTTTTACCTCAAATTAGACGCCCAAAATCCCTACAATAACACACCAGCTAAATCAATTGAGTTTCTTAAAAAAACTTTTTTTGAGCTTTCTCAAAAAGAACGACAACATCTAAATTCCACCCGATATATTGTAGAAGAAGAAAAACTTAGAATCGTCAAAAAGATGCATTTGGAACATAGAATTCGTCCTTGGGCTGTAAAAAAATTACAAAATGGTCTGATCAATTTAGATCTCACTACCAAAGAAGGGGAAAGAAAAGCGCGCGATCTCTTAAAAATGGTAGAAACTCAAGCTCATAAAAAGCTTCTTGTGAATCTTCTTGGCATCACAGGGGCGCTTTTTGGAATCATTTCCATATGTCTGACACTCCTTGCTACGCCGGGCATCCTCCCCCTCTCCGTCTTCTTGTTATTTTGTAGTTTAACAACATCTAGATACCTGGTTACAACAGGAATGTTAGAACATGAAGGATGGCACTTTTCTGTGTCAGATTGTATTCCTAATTTTGTAAAAACGGTGGCAAATAAGATTAAATGCTCAGCAGAGCGAGGTTTAAATCACTGCCGCGACTATCTAAAAGGGCGACAACGTCTGGAAATAAAGGCCCGGTAAGGGACGGGTCATCATCGTAATAAAGCCATCGATCCTCTTTTTTCACTACTGTAAGATCAACAACCCTACTTTTCTTATCAATATAACTAAGCGTGAGACATTTAATCGGCATTTTATGCTGCACCATGAGCTGATCTTCTAAAATTGCGGCATATTCATCTTTTCTGAAAAGATACGTACCGCTCACCTGCTTTTCTAAAAGCCTTTCAGCACCGATTCGATCAACCTGATGCCATGCATCATGGATAATATCCTTAGAGATTGCAATTTCAAGTCCACTTAGCTGTTTTAAAAGAAGATCAACATCCGCTCTTCCCTGCAACAGTTGTAAGACGTAATTTAAAATTCTAACAGTCTCAATCATAGAACTATAAGCGGAAGGAAAAAAATCATCTAAAGAAAATTGCGCCTCATCCACTCCAATCACAAGAAAGTCACCTTCCTCACTTACATATAGATAGATTGGTTTCCATTTTTCAGAAGTTGTCTGAACCTGTGGTTCAAAACAGATCTCACCTGTGACACAATTCACAAAACCGTGCAACCCTGTTTTTTCAAAACCAGGCCTTACTTGATTCTGAACTCCAAGCTTTTCAATCGCCCTCTTAAAGAGTTCAATGTTTTTACCAACTGTAGCATTTTGAACAATGACTTTCATAAACTTCATTCTACAAATTAAATATTTAATTTAAATAGATAAACGCAATATTTCTTTAGCGCGCTGATACGTCGCAAGGAAAGTCTTAATAATCCCCGATCTCACTCCGCACGACTCCATTTCATTCAATCCAGCAATTGTTGTTCCCTCGGGAGAAGAAATTTGCCAACGAAGATCACCCGGATGCTTGCCAGAGGCTCTTAAAAGAGCTACAGCCCCTTCAATGGTTTTTAAAGAAAGCTCTTGAGATTCCTTTGCACTAAAGCCCATTGCGATCCCCGATTCAATCATCGCCTCTATTATCACATAAATAAATGCGGGACCCGAACCTGCAAGAGCTGTCAACGCTTCCATTTTACTTTCAGAAATCCATACAAGAAGGCCAAGATCGGCAAGAAGCGTTTCCATCATTGTTCTCATCTCTTGAGTGACACAAACCTCGTCTACAATTCCAATAACACTATGACCACAGACAAGAGCCAAATTAGGCATCAGGCGCAAAATGGAAGCGTTAGGAAAGTTTTTCCTCAAAGTCTCGGTTGAAGTTCCTGATAAAATGCTCAGCACAAGGGTTCCTTTTGGCATTGTATGCCCTATTTCACTTGCAACCTTATTTAGGTCCTTCGGTTTTACAGCAAGCATAATAAGATCGACCGTTTTAGCAAATTCATGCAAATTTTCAGCACTTGCTCCTTGAATTTCCTTGGCAAGAGCCTTGGCTTTTTCTCTTGTTCGATCAAACACAATAACTTGGTGCTTTTTAGCAAATTGCCTTGCAAAAGCCCCCCCCATCACACCACATCCAATAATTCCAATCTTCATAAACTCACTTTTCCCTTCACATTGAATCTTTACTTTGTTATACCCAATAAGAACCTATTCCACTAAAACATTTTCGGTATAAGGGAGCATGAAAATGAAATTAGATCCTGAAATCGCACAAAATCGAAAAGCAGACCATCCCATAGATCCTTTAATCCTTAATCGTTGGTCTCCAAGATCTATGACCGGTGAAACACTCTCAGATGAGGAGATCATGTCCCTTTTCGAAGCCGCACGTTTTGCTCCTTCTTCTTATAATGGACAGCCCTGGCACTTTCTTTATGCTAAACGTGAAACTGCACAATGGCCGCTTTTTTTTAACCTAATGATCGAATTCAATCAAAGTTGGACGAAAAATGCAGCCCTTCTCATCCTTGTTATTTCCGCAAAAAATTTTGCACACAATAATAAACCATCTCGGACTCACAGCTTTGACACAGGAGCTGCTTGGATGTCATTGGCGTTAGAAGCAAGCTCTCGAGGACTTGTTGCTCATGGAATGGAGGGGTTTGATTACGTAAGAGCTCAAAAGGACTTAGAGATTCCAGATAATTACCAAGTGGAAGCAATGGTTGCAATCGGAAAAAGAGCCCCAAAAGAAAAACTACCCCAAGATCTTCAAGAAAGAGAAACCCCCTCTCCTCGAAAACCGGTAAAAGAGTTCATCCGGATGGGAAAATTTGGATAAAAAAAATCGAGCAAGTCGCGCTTGCTCGACAACAAGATGCAAACTAACTGCCTACAACTTAAAGCCTTATCAGGCGATTAAGCGCGAGCTGCTGCTTTTTTAACTGTTCTACGAGCAGTTGATCGTTTAGCAGTTGATCGTTTAGCAGCTGTTTTTCTTACTGTTTTTCTAGCAGTTGTTTTTCTTTTAGCAGTTTTTCTAACTGTTTTTCTAACAGCTTTTTTAGCTGTTGTTTTTTTAGCAGAACTTCTTTTAGCAGTTCTTTTCTTTGCAGTAGCCATATAATTTCCTCCTTATTGGCTTCAAACGATGGTGTTTTACCGAGCAGTTAGGGATGCCCCCAAAACACATTCATCTCCTATACTTCTCAATATATAATATTTAGATTTAAAAACAAATTTTTTTTTATAAAATTGTTGTTCAAAATGATAAACTAAGGTATTAAGATCCCTTTTTAGCACTATTGTAGGGCTAATTTCTAAATGTAAAAAAAATTTTATATCAGATTGTTTTTGTAGTTGAATTTGAAAAAAATTTTCTAAATTTTGAACCTAAAATGGAATTAGCATGTTTTGCTTTCAACTTTTCAGCTATTGGATTTTTAATCGCTATCTTTATTTTTAGTTTGCGTTTTTGAATACCCACAGAAATTCTCCTTGTTTTGTCGGTATTTTCCATATTTACTATATGTAAAAAAATAAGTAAAATTATTTATTTACGCAAATGTTTAACATACTGAAAATCAAAAAGATATATACCCATTTCAAGTGGAAAGGGTATAGACAAAAAAATACACTTTGAGGCAACCTTAATTCTATTTAATTAGAAATAACTCAAAAATTGGAAATCCTTATGGCAATCAAAAGCATTCCTCCGTTGTCTGATCTAATTTATGGTAAAATCGCCAATACACTTGACAATGACAAATTAGACACAAAAATACTGATGTTTTTTATGAAAAAAACAAAAGAAATTCAAGAAAAAAGACCCTTATTTCACGCAAACAACAAATGGATAATAAACAAAATCTACAAACTTCTAGATTCTCATCAAGAAATTGAATTAGACTGTCTTAAAATATTTATCAGATTTTATACTTGTTTGATCTCGTTCGGAGGGACATACATAGTTATTAAGCAATTAAATACAAAACTTTCAGACGCCATCGAGCATGCTAACTATCCCCTCTTACAGGCAATTTGCGATATTCTCAAAGAAAACTGTATCAACTATCAAACAATTCAAAACCATATTAAGGCTCCTACCTCCCGGCTTGGTCTTTTAGATAAACCTGCCACTTCACTTCACTTGTTTTTTAATCATATCAACAAGTGGTCTGATCCCCTTATTGCACAGGCATTTAAACATCTACTGGATCTTGGCTGGCCCATAGATGAATGCAATTCTTTCAGCCAAACTCCCCTACATCTAGCTTGTCTATACACAAAACCTTCGCTAGTTGAATTTCTGATAGAAAGGGGGGCTGATGAAAATACTTTCTCTCAAGACGACTCTACCCCATTTCATTTTTTAGCAGCCGCGCCCAATCAAGAAAATTCAATAGCTAGTGATGCCATTTTACAACTACTTTCAACGAAAAAGAACATCAATTATCATAATGCAAACGGCTTAACGCCGCTTATGCTCGCAGCTGAGCATGGAAATATAGATGGCCTAGAAGCCCTTCTTCGTGCCGGGGCAGACGCAACACTTAAAAACCCCTATTCCTCAAAAACCGCTCTTCATTTAGCGTGTAAAAATCGTCATCATGAAAGCGTCTTTCAATTAATTGAAGCCAAAGCCCCAATCAACGCCGCAGATGCTGATGGAATGACGGGTTTGCATCAAATTTGTAGTGCCTCAACTCACATTTTAGACGAGTTTGACGCATATGTAGTCTTAAAAATCATTGAGCTTCTGATGGAAAAAGGCGCTGTGAGCAATTGCTGCGCTAATAACGGAAAACTTCCTTACGATTTACTCAAAGAAAATTATAAACCGATCCTAGAGCATATCATCAAAGAAAATCCTTCTTTTTTTGATCCATATCATGCTGATCCTGAAACGTTTGCATCTCTTACAAAAAAACTCCCGCTTCCTACACATCATACAAGATTAAAAAAAGCAAATGCTGACCAAATCAAAGCTTATTTTAGCAAAGATGTTATATTTTCTCATGAGATCTTCTTCCAATGGCTCGACATGTATCAGAAGAAAGATTCCTTGCCCCTTGCAAATGTTCAAAAAGTGGCAAGAAAACTGTTGCCTGTGCTCCAAATGGGCATTCTTAGCATTAAGAATATTGAACGAGTCATTCAAAAACGCAAAGACTATGAAGAATTGAAACCATTCGTTGAGGAAAAAATTACAGCATTCCGAAACAAATTAGAGAACATCAAAAAAGATATTAATCTATTAGAGCTTGCCCTATCTCAAGGAGAAATTGATGAAATACCCGATGCGTTTCGCTGTCCCATCACAAAAGGGATCATGCAACACCCGGTAAAAGATAGGTATGGGGATCATTACGATGAAAAAGCTCTACAACAATGGCTGAAAACTAGTCGCTTTTCGCCAATAGGAAAAGGACCTCTTATTGAAGGCGAATTCGAATCTGATAAAAAACTGAAAGATCGAATCGAACAATATTTATCTAAAAAACGCAGACCGGAGATAGATGACTCGGATTCCCAAAACAATAAATGGCAAAAGCTCTAAGATAGCACGCTCAAACAAGTCTCAAATGAGGTTTGGTAGCAATAAAACCCAACCGGCAGCCCAGTTGGGTTTTGACTTCTTACCCCGAATTGTGACCTATTTTCCCTATAGCGCTACACATGTGGAATGAGTTTTGATTTTTTTATTGAAGTTAATG
>DAHVFY010000039.1:0-9048 GCA_027316765.1 Parachlamydiales bacterium
AAAACTTAACTGCCCGTGATGCAGAGCAATTCCAGGACCTAAGAAGGGGTGATGGCTTCCATACTTCGCATCCCCCAATATCGGACAGCCGATATGGGAGAGCTGAGCTCTGATCTGATGATAACGACCTGTTATTAAGTCGATTTCAAGAAGGGTTATCCCCTCTTTTTTTTTCATCACTTTATAGTGTAAACGTGCAAGTTTTCCCTCACTTTCTCCTTTTTCAGCAATACGCGCTCTAAAATCATCATGTACCAGGCGATGTTCAAGATCCGCCTCAGGAAAGGGAAGCGTTCCTTCAACGAGGGCAAAGTAGGTTTTTTTGATACTCTTTTCTCGCATCTCTTCCTGCAAACGGGACAGCGCTTTACTCGTTCTTGCAAACAGGACAAGACCACTGACCGGCTTGTCGAGACGATGAATCGGCTCAAGAAAGACATTACCCGGCTTATTGAATCGCTCTTTAATCCATTTCTTTGCTTCGATATCCAGTCCTCCCTGCGTGGGAATGCCAGCTGGCTTCTCAGCAAGAAAAATATGGTTATCGCAATAGGGATATATTAGGGACATACGGTTTTCTTTGTCTTAGCACTTCATATAGAAGAAGGGTCGTGGCAGTGGCAACATTCAACGAATCCGCAACGCCTCTCATAGGGATACTAACTCTTAGATCTGCAGCTTTCATCCACGCTTCCGATAACCCGAGCTGCTCTGTACCCACAACAATGGCAAGGGGAACTGTAAAATCAGCTTCCGTAAATTCGAGATCAGCAGAGGGTGTTGCAGCAACCACTTGAATCTTTTTTTCTTGTAACCACAATAACGTTTCAGAACTTGTCGCCTCTACAACGGGGATTGTAAATAAAGTGCCCACACTTGCACGCACAACATTGGGATTATAAATATCCGTACACTTATCGCACACAATCACACCATCAATACCAACAGCATCGGCAGAGCGCAAAATCGTACCAAGATTACCTGGTTTTTCAATTGCTTCTGCAATCAGTAAAAAGGGAATTTTTGCTTTTGCAATGCGTGGAAAAAGATGAGCTAAAGTGTGCTGCATCTGATGTCCCACGGCTAAAAGACCGTCCGGACGATCTCTATAAGAAAGTTTCGCAAATACCGCTTGTGAGCACGTGTACACTTCAGCATCTACCTGATGAATCAGCGTCTGTTCATTGGAGCCGAGAAAAAAATCGGGGCAAACAAATAGTGCCTCAAAATGAACACCCCCACTTTCCACTGCGCGCTTAAGTTCTCGATATCCTTCAATTAAAAACAATCCTGTTTCATCGCGCTCTTTCCTATTTTGCAAGCGAATTGCGCTCTTAATCTTTGGATTTTGTGTACTACTAATTAACATACCACCTCGCATAGCTCCCTGAAGGAAGCGGCCGTTTCTCGTTAGGAATGATCATCTCACCACTTTCAATGCGTCCCCCTTGCATCATCTCATCCATCAAATGATGCATCACAAGAGGTGTCATACCCGGCGTGTGCGTCGAAAAAATCAAGAAAAGAGGATTTTCTGTTAATAACTCCCTGCAAGCCTTAAGTAATGGGATGATATCCCGCTCGATCTTAAAAATCTCGCCTTGATTTCCTCGTCCAAAACTTGGAGGATCTAGAATAATACCGTCGTAATAGCTTCCTCTTTTTTTCTCTCTCACAAGAAACTTCATCACATCGTCCACAATCCAACGGATCGGAGCTTTTTCAAGCCCATTTAAAGCAGCATTTTCTCGAGCCCACGCTACCATTGCTTTCGAAGCGTCGAGATGACATACTTTAGCACCGGCTTTAGCAGCAGCAAGAGTTGCCCCGCCTGAATAGGCAAACAAATTTAAAATGTTAGGCGTCCCTCTTTTTTGAATCAAAGGAGTCATCCAGTTCCAAAAAAGGCTGTGTTCCGGAAAAATACCTAGATGACCAAAATCCGTTGGAGAGATCTTGAAATTCAATCCTTCAACTTTCGTTGTCCAAGTTTCTGGAATTTTTTTGCGCATCTGCCACTGGTTCCCCCCCTCTCGTGTGAATAAAACGTGTGCCTCGTCCCAGATTTTTTTAGGCAAAACAGGAGTCCAAAGCGCTTGCGCACACGGGCGAACAATTAGGTAATCTCCGAAGCGTTCTAGCTTCTCTTGAGATCCACTATCAATCAATGCGTAGGTCATGGTTTCTTACAATACGTTAATAAATTTGCAAAAAGACGACGGCAGGTGTAAAGAATGATCGTTTCACGCGTGCCCCTTCCAGTGAATTGTTCTACAAAAGGCTCTTTTCTACGTTCTCCAAGAGCTGCCCATACAGTTCCTATAGGCTTATTTGGAGTAGCTCCGGTCGGCCCTGCGATCCCTGTGACAGCAATCCCATAATCAGCATCTGTTGTTTTAAAAATCCCTTGAAGCATCTCTAAAGCCACTTCTCGGCTCACAGCGCCGTGCTCTTGTAATGTTTTTTCTGAAACATGAAGGATCGCTATCTTAAGAGCATTCGAATAAACCACACACGAACCAAGAAAATACTCGGATGCTCCTGGGATTGCCGTCAGCTGCGCTGCCATTGCACCCCCTGTGATCGACTCAGCAAGCGCTAATGTTTTTTTCTTCTCGGTCAAAAAAAGAGCAACCGCTTCTTCAAGCTTTCCGGATGGTGATACGAAATAGTGCTCTTGAAACTTATCACACACCTTAGCCACTGCCCGAACCACTTCAGACTCTCTTTTCGAAGTAAAAGCAACATTCAAAATGCCATATCCTGGATAAATCCCACACTGGACATCGGGATGTTCCTTTTCTAGGACACGCAAAAAAGGATCAACTTGGCCCTCTGTTAAAACAGAAAAGCTCACTCTTTTTTGGAAAATTTTTTCTCTCGGTGGATGTTTTTCTAGAAGATATGGCACAACATTTTTAATGAACATCTCGTGCATCTCGTAAGGCACTCCCGGCAGTAGAATGAGAGTAGAGCCATTTTCTTCAAACACAAGACCCGGCGCTGTCCCTACAGTATTCATAAAAGCTTTTGCCTTAACAGGCACTGTTGCTTGATCTTCTAAAGAAATAGGCAAAGAGCCAAACCGCTTTTTTAAGTCCTCAGCAATTGTTTCATCAAAATAGGTTTCAGAAGAAAAAAGGGCGCACGCTGCATTCCGCGTGATATCATCACATGTAGGACCAAGCCCCCCTGTCGTGATCACAAGAGAAGAGCGTCCCATCGCCTCCTTAAGCCCTTGTTTGATGGCATCAGGATGATCAGAAAGAGTTGCATGTCTTGCAACTTTATACCCAGCTTCCAAAAGACGCTCCCCAATAAAAGCGGCATTTGTATTCACCACAGCACCTGTTAAAACCTCATCACCAATTGCCACAACTTCAATTTCCATAAGCCCCTCGGATTTGAATCCCCCTCATTTTAAGCTGAGGATGCTCTGCAATCCACGAAAAACACTCTTTACCAATTCGAATCGGTTCATGAGAGAGCTTTTCTCCCACGATAAAAGGTGTTGGCCGTGTTACTTCTCGTATCCAGCGAGAAAGCGTTGCAAAAAGACGGGAATTAGGCATATCAGCGCTTATCTTGGCAATCGCTTTTGTTTTTGGATCTTGGGCAACCTGAGGATAAGAAAACTGAATCCCCCATGAAACACTTTCCCCGCCAAGAACAAGTGAATGAAATTTTTCATCCACAGGGGAATAAAGAAAATGATGGATCTGCATCTGAATAACAGGCTGAATGCTCTTTAACAAGAATCTTCCTTTTCCCACATCCATAGCATAAAAGGCATCGAGATCTGCACTAATTACACCTGAAAAATACCGTCTCAAAAAAGCAAAAGAAGGAATCTCACCTCTTTTCAACATTTCAACGTATTCTTTGTATGCTTCTAAAAAAACCTTTTTTTCGACCAAAAGATCATTTAAAGGAAGCGGCTCGCTAACCACACCAATGTAGAATTTCCCAAGAGCCGTCATAAGTGCGCACATTTCACTATCATCAAGAAGCACAGGAAATTTTAACGATTTTGATACTTGAAGCACTCCTTCTTCATCAGGAGAACTTATCTTAAGCAGATCCATAATCTCGCAAGTTGCATTTTTTTTTAAATAAAGGAGCAAGAAGAAGCAGCATCACGCCTGAAAAAATGGCGCTATCTGCAATGTTAAAAAGAGGAAACGAGTACGTGCCGAATGTAAAATAAAACATGTCGACAACGTGCCCATAAACAAAATAATCGACAACATTAGCAATAGCACCTGTAATAACCAACATAAAGGGAACACCTCGATTGCGATCGCAATTAAAAAAAACAACATAGACAAGAAGACCGCTAATCACAGCCATCCTAAAATAAAGAAGCAGCTGCTGAAAAGAAGCAAACACTCCCCAAGCAGCTCCTTTATTCATCACATAATTAATCGAAAAACTCACCCCACAAAAATCATGAAAAACAGGGATACCACCATAAGGATAGAAAAAAGAACTACGCCCGATTAAAGGAATGTTTTGACTGACATAAGATTTGAAAAAAAAGTCGGCTAAAAACAAGAGGGCGGCGGCAAAAAAAAGCCAAAACACCCTCTTTAAACTCATAGAAGCCCTTTTTCGAATTTTTCCTGTGCTTTTACCGTCATCGTTGCATAAGGAATTGCCTCTAAACGAGCAGGAGAAATCTCCTCTCCGGTAATATCGCAAATTCCGTATGTTCCCTCAGAAATCTTCTCTAAAGCACGTTCAATTTGACGTAAGATGCTAACTTCTTTATTCGTCACCTCAAGTGTAATCGTGCGATCAAAGTCATCAGTGCCCTCATCAGCTTGGTGTTGGGAATACCCCTTTGACTCATCTGCAGACTTTACTGTCTCACTCGCTCCGCGCACTAAATGCATCATCTGCTTGCGAAGTTCTTCTAGTCGCTGCTTAAATTTCTCAATCTCATCCTTCGTGAGTGCCATGATCCACCTTTTCCTTACTTTCACTAACTAGTTCTATCGCATCCCTTAACTCATCCACATCCTTAAAACGTCTGTACACACAAGCAAAACGGATATATGCGACGGTATCTAAATCTTTGAGGTGATTCATCACCATTTCCCCAATCTCGGTTGTATCCACTTCCCGCACCTGCCTTTCAAGCAGATCAGCCGCAATTTTATCCGCAAGCGAGCGCACAACATCATGGCTAATTCGCGTATGGCGACAAGCAGCATCCAAGCCCTTGATTAGTTTCTCTTGATGAAAGTCTTCATAATGGCCATCTCTCTTGCGCACCTGTATCGTTAAATCGACAGTCTCAAATGTCGTAAATCGACGCAGGCAAGTCAAACACTCACGTCTACGTCTGACAGCATTTGTATCTGTAGCGTTACGTGAATCTGTGACCTTCGATTCTAAATGGCCGCAAAACGGGCACCTCATTAATAACCCATTTGTGTATACACACCTTCTAACTACGTCGAAAAATTAATTCAAACAAATATTTTTAAAAATAAGAATACGGAGGAGGTGGGATTCGAACCCACGAAACGTTTTCACGTTTACACGCTTTCCAAGCGTGCTCCATCGGCCACTCGGACACTCCTCCAATGGCCCACAATGCTACCCTACCAAACAAATCAAAACAAGCAAAAAATCGACAGAAATTTCGACTAGAAAAATTTTTTATACGCCCTACGCTCTTTTTTTTAAAAAAAATCCCACTATGTTTAAACCCCGAATTGTGACCTATCAACATAAAAATCATAATGAGCTCGCATTTTTTTATACTTCCCGATAAAGTATTGAATATGAAAAAATTTCTCATTTTCTTACTCTTGCTTGCAACTGCTGCCTGCCAAAAAAAAGAAAAGCAAACTGCAGCCGACGTACTAGTCAACATCTCCCCTTATGCCTATTTCGTAGAGCGAATTGCAGGCGACACCATTCGCGTAGAAACACTTATTCCACAAGATACAAGCCCTCATTTATACGAACCCACACCACAGCAACTTGAACGCGTCAAACAGGCACAAATTTGGTTTCGTTTAGGCGAGATGCAAGAAAAAAAGATTTTGCAAGTACTTAAAGAACAAAATCCAACACTCATTGACGTCGACTTATGCTTTGGAATTGCTTTACTTTCAATGCAAGACGACTCTTGTTGCGGCAACCATTCGCACGAAGAAAAAGATCACGTGCATGAAGGAAAAGACAGGCACGTCTGGCTAAGTCCTAAGCTTGCCCGTTATCAAGTCAAAAAAATTGCGAAGACCTTAATCGAGCGTTACCCTGAACACACACAACTCTACCTCCAAAATGCAGCAGCATTAATCGACGACCTCAACACTGTTGATGAAGACATCCGTCTAAAACTAGAGCCCTTTAAAAATCAAGCAATCCTCGTTTCTCATCCGGCATTTGCTTACTTCTGCAGAGATTACAAACTCTTACAACTATCTGTTGAATGCGAAGGCAAAGATCCACGGCCACAAGATGTTGCACGACTTTTGCGCCTTGCCAAAGAACACGAGGTCAGAAGTGTTTTCATTCAGGCGCAATACAACAACAAAGGCGCTGAACTCATCGCTCATAATTTAGGAGTCCCCATTTATCTCGTCGATCCCTATGCTGGTGACTACATCAACAATCTTATCCATATCAGCACCCTCATCGCACAATGACTTGCTTGAGCATAAAAAATCTCACCTTCAACTACGACAAAGACCTCGTCCTCGATGACGTTAGCTTAACGATTCAAGAAAAAGAATTTGTTGGAATATTTGGACCAAACGGCGGTGGCAAAACGACTTTCCTAAAACTTTTAATGGGATTTTTAAAACCCTCTCAAGGCTCAATCACCTTCACATCAAAAAAAATTGGATACGTTCCACAAGCCGCTCGTTTTGACAAGCAATTTCCCATTTCCGTGTTGGAAATCGTACTAATGGCATTTCTCTCTGAAGCTACTTGGTGGGGAACTTACCCCGCCTATGCAAAACAAAAAGCACTTAATGCACTTGCGCTGGTTGGCTTAAGCGGAAAAGAAAAGCAAGCTTTTGGCACTCTCTCAGGAGGGCAAGCACAACGCGTCTTAATTGCGCGCGCAATTGCCAATGACCCCGAAGTTCTTGTTCTAGATGAACCGACAGCTAGTGTCGACAAAGAAGCTGAAACTGCCATCTATCAACTCCTTGAAAGCCTGCGCAATTCAATGACAATCCTTCTTGTAACACACGATCTTCAAGGAATCATCAACCGAGTAGACAGACTCCTTTGCATCCACAAAAAGGCTTCATTTCATAAACCGCAAGAAGTGTGCAGTCATTTTTCTTTGGGACTTTTTCACACTCTTAACTCCGGTGAATAAGTGGAAGCTCTTCTTTCCAACTCTTTTTTACAAATGGCTCTTTTAGCAGGATGCGCGGCATCCATCACAAGCGGGATCATTGGCTCTTATGTTGTCGTTAAAAGAATCGTTTTCATCAGCGGAAGTATCGCGCACTCCGTCTTGGGAGGCATGGGAATTTGCCTCTGGATCAGACGCACCTTCGGAGTAGAATGGCTAACGGCAATCGATGGCGCCCTCGCGGCAGCCTTATTATCCGCCGCTCTGATGGGATGGGTCCATCTCAAATACCGACAAAGAGAAGACACCGTCATCGCAGCCATCTGGGCGACGGGAATGTCAATCGGCGTTGTTTTCATTGCCCTGACCCCCGGTTACAATGTAGAGCTCATGAACTATCTGTTTGGCAACATTTTATGGGTTTCTCACACCGATTTAAAAGTACTTTTCAGTCTCGCGTTTTTTGTCCTCGTTATGGCAACCATATTCCATAGACGCTTTGTCAGCATCTGTTTTGACGAAGAACAAGCTCTACTACAAAAATTACACGCAAAAAAACTCTACTTCTTACTTCTTAGCCTCGTAGCACTCTCTGTTGTTCTACTCATCCAAGTCGTAGGCGCAATTCTTGTCATTGCCATGTTGACACTTCCTGCGGCTATCGCCAGTAATTACACGCACAGACTCTCTCTTGTCATGCTCATCGCCGTCCTGCTTGGCTGCCTATTTACACTCCTTGGAATCGAATTTTCCTACGCCCTTAACTGGCCCCCCGGAGCTACCATTTCTCTTGTCGCAACCCTGTTTTACATTTTATCCCTGGTAAAAAGAAGAGCCCGAGTGAGACCTTTGCTTTAACTCATTTTTTTCTTTCTTGTCCGCTTCTTTATGTTTGCGATGATGCTTTAATGTCACTTTAGATTCCTTTCTTTTTGAAATTGATTTCATAACTACCCCCATAATTTTATTTTATTACAAATACACAATTAATAAAAACAAATTCAAAACAACAAGCAAGTCAGCAAAAACATGTTGCCAAAAAGATAGAGCATTCGTATGATCTAGGGTTTTCCAAGGCAAAGAATATGGCGTTTAAAGAGGCTCAAGAATTTGGGAAGTTACGATCTTTCCTTTGGCCTGTACACAGCCACGAGTATAAGAAATTTATTCCTATGCTCTTGATCTACTTTCTCATCTGTTTCAATTACACGATCTTACGTGCCGCAAAAGACGCGCTCGTCATTACAGCCCCCGCTTCCGGAGCTGAAGCCCTGCCTTTCATCAAAGTTTGGGCTATCTTGCCAATGGCGCTCCTTATGACCTTTGTCTTCACACGCTTATCTAATAAGTACCGAAGAGAAAATGTTTTTTACATCATGATGGGAATTTTTCTAGGGTTTTTCACCCTGTTTGCTCTCGTTGTCTACCCCTTTAGAGATACCCTTCACCCCCACGATTTTGCAGACAGATTACAACGCATTCTTCCTGAAGGATTTAGTGGATTTATCGCCATCTTCCGCAATTGGACGTTCACAGCTTTCTATGTGATGTCAGAGATGTGGAGCACCATGATCATGTCGGTGTTATTCTGGAGCTTTGCCAACGAAGTTACAAACATTCACGATGCAAGACGATTTTACACTCTATTCTTGATCGGAGCTAATTTAGCCTGCTGCGTGGCCGGAATTGCTTCCGTTTGGATTTCTGACGCAGGGATG
>DAHVFY010000039.1:9058-14086 GCA_027316765.1 Parachlamydiales bacterium
AGACTCCTCCTTCCTTTTGGTACCGACCCGTGGGGACAATCCACCATTCTCCTCTGTGGTACAGTTGTCGTCCTCGGCATCATCACCTGCGGTTGCTTTCGCTGGCTTAACTTAAAAGGATACGGTTATGCCCTCAAGGGAGAAGAGGAAGAAAAAGAATCAAAAATGGGCTTAAGGCACAACTTTTCCTACATCGCAAAATCAAAATACCTCATCTACATCGCGATTATCGTCGTTGGGTATAACATTGCGATTAACCTAACAGAAGTTGTCTGGAAAGACCAGATGAAACAGCTATACTCTACCCCCAATGATTTTAATGCGTACATGGGAAAAGTCCTTCGCTCAATGGGCCTTATCTCCACGACCATCTCTGTCATCATTTCAGGTAATATGATTCGCAGACTTAGCTGGACATTTTCTGCCCTAATCCCTCCAGCCATCCTCGCTGTTACCGGCATCGGCTTTTTTACGTTCCTTTTCTTTAAAAATTCTAACGTAGCCCTTGAAATCACCGCTTTTTTCCATAGCACGCCCCTTGCCCTTTGCGTATTCTTCGGCTCGATGCAAAACTGCCTTTCAAGAGCTAGCAAGTTTACCTTCTTTGATGCCACAAAAGAGATGGCCTTCATTCCTCTTAGCAGGGAATGCAAACTCAAAGGCAAAGCAGCCATCGATGGCGTCGGTTCACGCCTTGGCAAATCGGGCGGTTCCCTTATCCATCAATCTCTTTTGATGCTGACTGGCTCCGTTGCCCTTAGCACCCCTTATGTCGCCTTCGTTCTTTTAGCTGCAATCGGAGGTTGGATGCTGGCCGTTCGCTCACTTGGCACTCAGTTTCAAACACTTACGTCAAAAGAAGTTAAAAACCCAACCGAACAAGCAGCTGAGGTTTCAACATAGTCCCTTGACTTATCTGGGACTTTCGTTTAAGATGTTATCTTCCTCATTTTCATGTTCAGAATTATTTCCAGGAGGTCTAATGTACGCAATTATCGAGTCTGGAGGAAAACAGTTTCGTGTAACAAAGGGCGACAAAATTGATGTCGAGCTGCTAAAAATCAACGATGACGGCATTGTCGAATTCAAAGTCCTTTTTATTAATGATGGCTCAAATATAAAAATTGGCAAACCTTATATTTCTAATGGGATTGTCCGCGGTAAGTTCATCGAAAATATTCGTGGTCCAAAAGTGATCGCCTTCAAATACAAGCAACGCAAAAATATTCGTCGCAAAGTTGGGCATCGCCAAGATTATAGTAAATTCGAAATTATAGAGATCGCAGGTTAAGGAGAACTATGGCACATAAGAAAGGTCAGGGATCAACCCGTAACGGACGTGATTCCAACGCACAACGCTTAGGAGTAAAGGTAAGTGCAGGACAATTTGTCACAGCAGGGAGCATCCTAGTTAGACAACGGGGTACAAAATGGTTGCCAGCAAAAAATGTGAGAAGAGGTAGAGATGACTCTCTCTTCGCACTCGTTGATGGCACCGTTTCTTTCCGCAAGACAGATCGCACACGCATTTCCATTACCCCAGCAGGTTAAAAATAAGAGAGTCCAGCATCATCCGGGCTCTCCATCCTAAACGGCTGGTTAATAATTTATGTTTATTGATAAAGTTATCATCACTCTCTCCGCCGGCAAAGGGGGCAACGGTGTCGTTGCCTGGCGAAGAGAAAAATTTATCCCCAAAGGCGGCCCATCAGGCGGCAACGGCGGCAACGGTGGCTCAGTCATCCTAAAAGCGGATGAACAGCTGTTTTCCCTCGACGCATTCCGCAATCGCAGAATTCTGCATGCTGAAAATGGCCTACCCGGCGGCGGCAACCTCCAACAAGGACGAGGCGGGCGCAATCTCACTCTAAACATTCCTTGCGGGACGCTGGTTAAAGATGCGCACACAAAAGAGATTCTTTTTGACTTCACAGAAAAAGGACAAGAGCTTCTTATCTGTACAGGCGGACGGGGCGGCAAAGGCAATAACTGTTTCAAATCTTCCACAAACCAGGCTCCTAACATCTGCACTTTGGGGACCCCCGGGCAAACCAAAGAAATCGAATTAGAGCTAAAACTCATCGCCGACGTCGGCTTCATCGGCATACCCAACGCCGGCAAGTCGACACTCCTCTCTCAAATGAGCAAAATTGCTGTAAAAATCGGTGCCTACCCATTTACAACACTTCACCCCAATCTCAGTTACATCCAATTCGATGACTTCTCTCGCGTTTTTATTGCAGACATTCCAGGAATCATTCAAAACGCACACGAAAATAAAGGCCTTGGCCTCGCCTTCTTAAGACACGTGGAGCGCACCTCAGTCCTTCTTTATGTTGTAGACGCCTCAGGCTTCGAAGAACGAGATCCGATCCAGGATTTCGAAACCCTCAAAAATGAGCTCAAGACATACCGAGAAGATCTCATGGAAAAACCCTTCGTCGTCGCCCTCAACAAGGTGGATATCGAAGGCGCAGACGAGCACATCGAGCACTTTCGCAAAACATACCCCTTCCCAAAAGATACCCTCTTTGAGATCTCCGCCCTCACAGGTGCTGGCCTAGAAGAGCTCATTGAAGCAATGCGCACAAAAGCTCAAGCAAACGGCAAACGCTACTAAAACTTCGAATTGAGACCTATTTGCGGCAATCCAAAGTAAAAAGCTTCTTCCCATCTTTCAGAGATTCCGCTTTAATCTGAAAATATGGTGAACTTTATTCTTTCTTTGCCGTGGTATTGCGCGGCCGGCATTATTATCTTTCTGATCTCTCTTGTTGCCATAGTAGGACTTGTCTGCCTTCAATCCAAGCTCAACGTCAAACTTTTTAAAGAACACCATGAAGTAAGCGGGTACGTCTTCAACCTGATCGGCGTTGTCTACGCCGTCCTTCTTGGTTTCACCATTTCCAATGTACAACAAAGAGTAGACTCCTTACACAAAACCGTCGAAGCAGAAGCGCAGATCGTCCTTGACCTGTACCGAAACGCAGAAATCTTCCCCACCGCAAATAAAGAAGAGATCCGAAAAGCACTTGACACTTACGCAAGAGAAGTCGTCGATGGCGAATGGCAATTGATGCATGATGGAAAGTGTAGCCCCGTTGCCAAATATCTCTTTCATCAAATTTGGCAAGCCTACTACAACATGAGCCCACGATCAGAAAAAGAAAACATCTGGTATGCACAATCCATTAGCCAACTCAATGAATTCAATAGCATGCGACTTGTACGCGTCTATAGTTGCCAAGCATCCCTTGGACCGCTCATGTGGGTGCTTCTGATTGCGGGAGGATTCATGACAATTGCCTCCGTCTACTTTTTCTGCATCACAAGCTTTCGCCTTCAGGTGATTCTTACCCTATTTGTAACAGCAATTATCTCATTCATGATCTTCATCATCTTAACCCTCAACCACCCCTTCTCTGGCGAAATGGGCATCAAACCTGACGCCATGAAAGCTGCAATTAACATGTTCACCTCATGGCGTTAAACAACTATGGAAAAAAAACATCAAGTTCAGATTAAAAGTGCAGGAGTTGAGCTTACAGGAGACCTCTGTATTCCAGAAGGAGCTTCGGGGCTTGTTTTATTCGCTCATGGAAGTGGAAGCAGTCGACTAAGCCCTAGAAACCGCTACGTCGCAAATGTCCTACAAGATAACGCCATTGCAACACTCCTGATTGATTTATTAACTCCAAATGAAGAGATCGAAAAAGACCTTCGCTTTGATATTTCCTTGCTAGCAGAACGTCTCGTAGGGATCACAGATTGGCTTGAGAAAAACACATCCCTAACCATCGGTTATTTTGGAGCAAGCACCGGAGCTGCAGCAGCTCTTGTTGCCGCCGCAAAAAAAAGAGAAAAAATTCGCGCCATTGTTTCACGAGGAGGACGTCCCGATCTTGCAGGATCTCATTTAGCTAAAGTTACAGCGCCAACCCTGCTGATCGTCGGAGGAGAAGATCCCATCGTCATCTCCCTCAATGAAGAAGCCTTAGGTTTACTCACATGTCCAAAACAACTTGTCATCGTGCCAGGAGCTAGCCACCTTTTCGAAGAGAGCGGAACCCTCGAAGATGTCGCCCGCATCGCCTCTCGCTGGTTTAAAGACCATCTCTAAAACTCTAAGCCTTGAATCCCCATTAAGTTATAATCTATAGTGCTTGCATTCTAAAATCGTTGACGACCCAAAAACCAAACGTTAGACCCAAAAAACATTGTCATCCCCGACACTACGCCAAGCCTTTTTAATTTCTGCACAACGTGCTTCTCCATCCTGACTGACATGTTCAATCTTAGAAAGGACGGATGCAAGAGCTGCCCTTCCAGCATCGGAATCCCCGCCATTTATATGTTTAAACGTATCAAAAATCTCTTGTCCTAGATTGTTGCACTCTGCTTTTTTCTGCCCTGCAATACCTTGAAGAGGCATCTCTATCAATTGATGAACAAATTTAACGAAACTACTAGAAGAATATAAATCCACCAAATGCTTTTTAAAAACATCAAATGCAACCCTATAAATATCGGGCGACTCCGCAATAGGTGTATATTCCTTAAACGCGCAAGTCCTATCTAATTCACTTTTCTTTACCTCTATAAAGAACACATTTGCTGTTTGCCCCAATCTTTCCGCACCCAAAATCATCACATATTCAGCGGGGGCATCGGTGTATGGCGACCCTGGATTCATTTTAAAAACACTATAATTTCCTAAATTATCAGTTTTAAACTTGGTGTAATTAAAGTGATTACGTCCAAAACATGCTTTGGCTACTAAATGCCCTTCTTGTCTTAGTTTTACAATCAAGGCTGAAATATCTGTAATCTCATCAGAATCGATCAAAGATTCCTGATCAGTGACTATCAATAAAGGTTTGTCGTAACAAAAACTCTCAAGATCTCGCAATACGTTTGAGACAGCAATTTTTCCTAACATAAAAACTCCTGGATTGTACACCCTCATGCTTCAGAGACACTCTCTGAAAGGTATTCCAAAAAGTTTAATAGGCATCTTAAATAAGAGCA
>DAHVFY010000003.1:0-10868 GCA_027316765.1 Parachlamydiales bacterium
CCCTTGTCCTTCGTCGCTACAGTTGTATCTAGCGCACTCAAACAAGCCTCAAACGAGGTTTGGTAGCAATCAGGGTCTCTGGCTCGAGGTAGGGACAAAAGATTCCCTATCGCTTTAATATAGTCTTGTCCGCATAACAAGAAATTATAGCTAAACGATTTCAAATATTTCATAGATGCAAGATGTTCATCATATGGGAGGTGAAAGCGAGAGTGTTCAAACTTTGGCTTAATTAAATCTGTAAGCAACGGGAATCTATCTCCTCGGAATTCAGTAGCTGTTGTAAGCCCTATTTGAGCATTTTTATGTTCGAGATTAACTAAAGTAGAAATTACTTTCCCGAGGGCGTTGGTATTAAGACCTTGGACTTCTTCACCTGCATTTTTAACGTGATGAGCTTCATCTACCCACAATAAAAGATTATGTAATAGATCTATCCTCCCTTTCACTTGTAGTTGTTTAAAAGCTGCTATTAGGGCTGAATGAGTACATAAGAGCACTCGATTGTGTAACCCTTCGTGTTGTTGTTGAAGCCAGTTAACGATATAATTGGCAATTCCTTTACTAGATTTGCTTTGGCAAAGATTATGCTGCGGCTTCCAGAAAATTTTCTCACCGTCGGGCATAAGTAATTTTTCATCATCAAAGCCACCAGCGATAGTTGCTTGGGGAACAGAGATAATGCAACGGAGATCTCTATCTTTTTTGAGCTTATACGCAGAAAGCAAGCACATCATCCAAGACTTTCCGCTGCCCATGGGGGCATTTAGTATCATATGAGGAGATGCATGTAGATGGGTAAACGCTTTTTCCTGCCAAGGTCGCATAGGATAAAAGCCATCATCTACAATAGGGTTAACTATCCCAGCTTCTCCACAAGAAATTTGAAATATTTTCTGCTCAATAACATTTTCCATATAATTAACCAAAATTAAATTTTTAACTTAATCCAATTGAGCGGAATTAAATTGGAAATTAATTTGATTAAGAATACACACGATCGTGGATTTATTCAACACTATCGTGTCTGTTTTGTGCGAGGTACTTGGTTTAGCCTTATTTATAAAGGTGTAAGTGGTTAAACGAAGCATTAAGAGCAAGAATCCAGTTCTTATCGAGTTCTCCAAAAAAGTGAGAAATCGCCGTCATAATTTAGGGCTTACTCAAGAAGAGTTGGCAGAAAAAGCTTCATTTCACGTCAACTTTATTGGGGGAATTGAGCGTGCTACTCGGAATCCTTCGTTGACCAGTATTATCGCTTTAGCAAAAGCCTTAGAAATTCCGCCCAAAAGCCTGCTTCCTGAATGATTTATTTTTAATCTACATAAGATTTTAAATGCCTTTCACGTAATTCTGTTAAAATATTTTTGATATTTGAAGAGAGTGAGACTTGTATGCCTTTGAATTGAAAAGTCGAGCTGTGGGATTTTCCGAAGAAAGCGTCTTTAAGTATTTTTGGCAATTTTAGCCGATTAATGTGTTTAGATGTAGATTCCCATCGGTAACTTAGTTTAGCTTTTTTTTCTCCAGTCTGTGGATTTTTGATAATATATTTCACAAATTTAAAGAGAGTCGAGCCTTCTGGATCGCTTGCTTCATTGAATTTTTGGATGTAGAATTTCTCAGTTACTTGATTCTCAAGGGTGACGTGGATCCATAACTCATTTGAATCTAGGGCTAATTTGAACGTTGTAGAGGGCTGTGCTTCTACCGTTTGGAGCTGAGTTTTTGACGACATTGGATCTTGAGAGAGATAAACGTTGATTGCATTTACTAAAGTGTTCAAGCCTATTTTAAAGAGATTGCCTGTAAAAATTATAGGGGTTCGAATCGAATTATCTTGATCCCTCACGGCTGCGATTTCACGCCAAGTCACTTTTTCACAAGTGGTTTTGAAGTGTTTGCCATGGTCATTGCTGTTTTTTGGTCTTACAATTTCATCAAAATAAAGTTCGGGCGTTTTCCAGTACCAAAGAGCGCTTTCGAAATACCACCAAACAACGGCGGGGTCGTTAAGGCGATCCCAATGGGTGGCATCCATTGCGGCATATGCTTCTAAGACTGTCGGTGCAAAGGAGAATTCTTCTATATAGGCTTCATCAACAAGGTGGTAGTCAGGAGGAATTGACAACAGGCTTCCTTTGTCTTCCCTCTGCACGACTTTTAATTCTTCAAGGCTTAAAATTTTAGATGTACGGCCCTTTTCAAGGATTTGAACCCATCTCTCTCCTTGATTGGGATTTGTTTGCACAGAGACCTTGTGAGTTGCGATTTTAGCGTAATTTTTGCAAAGGTCTACGTAACCCGCTTTCATGAAGATTTCGAACAACTGCTTCAATTCATCGTAGAGAATTCGATATAGCGGGGGTCCATACCATTTTTCTTCTCCTGATAGTAGTCGCTCGATCAATGCTAGTTTTGCAGTGATTTTTTCATTGGTAGGTTTGCGAATTGTTTTTTTTACCTCAACAAAGGTCTCTTTGGTTTCTTCTAATGCTTTGGCTTCTGTTTCTTGAATTCGTTGATCCATCTGATCGCGTTTCAATGACCAGATTTTTCTAAGATTATCAATTAATGGGTGTTCGATGAGGAAGGGTATGACTTGTTCACAAAACAGCTCGATAAGTTTAGCGCTGTTGGTAATTTCTTTGGATTGTTTCTCGAAGCGCTCCAGGCAATTCAGCAAAAGCAAAGATTGGTTGGGTGCAGTGCTCATAATTATTACATCCTTACTACATTTTTAATCTCACTTCGATCTGTGTTTAGTATATCTTGTTCACACTTTATCACAAAATATTTAGTTTCAGTCGCATTTGCGTCCAAAACTAATCTAAAGCCTAAAAAATTGCATATAATTAGGGGTATGAAAAAGCAGAGATCTATTCACGCCCCTTCCAAAGTCGCCCCACTGATGAATGAAATAGTTATTTCATCGGAAGAGCGATTGGGGCGTTTTTTTGATCTTCTGCTTCAAATAGACAAACGTAACCACCCCGAGTTTTATGAAAGTCAAAAAAGTAGAAATTATTCCGATCAAACCCCATGAGGGACTACTGGCATTTGCCAGTGTTGAAATTGATGATTCGTTCTATATCGGATCAATCGGTGTTCACAAAAAACGAGACGGTAAGGGCTATCGCATCACTTTCCCAACTCGGAAGGTGGGAAATCATCAATTTACGATTTGTCATCCGACAAAGCAGGACCTAAGCAAAGAAATCGAGTCGGCGATTACCTCAAAAGCTGAGGAAGTTTTGGGTCTATAAACATTATTAAAAACGTAACAAATAGGTAACTATTCATGTTAGAAGATAATTTAGACAATTCTTATCCTTTAGGTGAGGGGTTTGAAGTTAATCAAGAAGGTGTTTGGTTTTTAGTGCCAATTAATAAAGGGACAGAAGTGCAAAAAATTTTCGTTTGTGCTCCTCTATATGTCTTGGCGTATGCTCGAGATGATCGCAATGAAAACTATTCGAAGCTATTGAAGTTTTTTGATCCTGATGGAAAAGAACATTTGTGGCTGATGCCTCAAGAGCTGTTAGCAAGCGATGGAGGTGAACTGCGTAAAATTCTTCTTTCGAAAGGGCTCAGGCTTGGTGAAGAGAAGAAATCAAAAGACTTATTAACGCGGTATTTACTTTCTTGCGATCCGATAAGTCGAGTACGGACAATTGATCGAACAGGTTGGTATGGTCAAATGTTCATTTTTCCAGAGGAAACGGTTGGCAAGCAAACAGGGGAAAAGGTGCTTTATTTAGGGCCCTCTAATACTCAATCTATTTTTTGCACAGCAGGTACTCTTGAGGATTGGAAAAACCAAGTGTCGCTACGTTGTGTTGGTAATCCTCGACTTATTTTTTCTGCTAGCACATCCTTTGCAGCTCCATTACTTGCAATTTGTCATGAAGAAAATGGAGGTTTTCATTTTAGAGGTACTAGCAGTACTGGAAAAACGACAGCTTTATATGTTGCTGCATCTGTTTTTGGAGCTAAGCAATTCATTCAACGATGGAGGGGAACCGCTAACGGCTTAGAAGCTGTGGCCAAGATATATAATGATCTTGTCTTGCTTCTGGATGAAATGGGTGAAATCCATCCAAAAGATGCTGGAGAGGTTGCCTACATGCTGGGGAATGGAACGGGTAAAGCGCGGGCAGACAAGTTGGGTGGTGCGCGTGATAAGGCAAAATGGAGATTGATTTTTTTATCCACAGGAGAGATCAGTCTTGCTCAGCATATGATGGAAGAGAAAAAACAGGCAAAGGCGGGTCAAGAAACAAGAATAGCGGATATTCCAACAGATGTTGGTAAATTTGGCCTTTTTGATGATTTACACGAATTTGGGGATGGAGCTGCTTTTTCAACCGCAATCAAAGAAGCTACGCGCGAATATTACGGGACTGCAGGAAGGGAGTACATTGCTAAATTGTCTGATAATTTTGAAACGATCAGAGATGCGGTTGATGCAATTATCGATACTTTTGTTCACGATAATGTTCCTAAAGGATCATCTGGTCAGGTGAAACGAGTCGGACGCCGTTTTGGGCTCATTGCTGCTGGGGGAGAACTTGCTACATCATATGGAATTACTGGTTGGCCTGTGGGGGCAGCGCTAGGGGCAGCAAAAGTATGCTTTTTAGATTGGCTTGAGAGTCGTGGCAGTGATAAAGATCTTGAAGAGAAGACTATCTTATCTAGATTACAACATTTCTTTGAATCTCACGGAAATAGTCGTTTTTCAGAGTGGAATGAAGATGCTGATAGTAAAACTTACAATCGGGCGGGTTTTAAGAAATGGGATGGGGCCCAGCTGCATTACTATGTTTTGCCAGAGGTGTTTCGCAATGAAATTTGTGCAGGACTGGATTGGAAACGTGCAGGAAAATTAGCTCTAGATTTAGGGTTCGTTATGCCTTCTACCGATGGTAAGTCTACTAGAACAGAGATGTTACCTGGAATTGGAAAGATGCGCTGCTATCGCTTTGTTCGAATTCCTGGAATAAAAGAAGAGGATGAGAACTCGTAATTTCGTGAGATCGGTGAGAATGTGAGAATTGCTTCGCGGGGCAGATCTCACTTTCTCACATTCTCACTTTAAAAAACACATGAGGAAAAAATATGGCTACACAAAGACAAATTGAGGCAAATCGTCAAAATTCCCAACTATCGACGGGCCCAAGGACAGAAAAAGGAAAACAGGGTGTTGCTCAAAATGCTCTTAAGCATGGAGTTTTTAGTAGGAAAGTGGTTCTTCATAAAGAATCCAAAAAAGAATTTGAAGCATTGGAAGCGGAGTTTTATGAGTGCTTTCATCCAAAGGGACTTTTAGAGAGATTATTTTGTGAGCGAGCGTTAGCTGCCGCTTGGAGACTTTCTCGAGTGACACAAATGGAGTCTATGCTAATTGATTCCGCATCAAAAGGTTTTTGCAGTCAAGGAATGATTGAGGTTCTTCGAGGACAAGACGGGGAAAGACTTGCATTATTATCAAGGTATGAAATTACTTTGGAGAAGCTTCTTTTTAGATCTTTGACGGAGTTAAGGACATTACAGGCATCGAGAGATGTTCAAGGGGGTAAATATGAAAAAATTGGGTTTGTTTCGCAAAATTTGAATGAGGATTTGATCGAACTAAACTGATATCATTGTAGCGACTAAAGATGTAGTAAGGGTGTAATAATGAAAGCGATTTTACTGGCGAGGGTTTCAAGTAAGGAACAAGAGGATGGTCAATCGATTCCGGCTCAAGAGAGGAGGTTGCTAGATTATGCTCGGGAAAAGGGTTTGATAGTTGATCAAGTGTTTAAAATCACCGAGTCTTCTACTAAAGCCAGTCGTAAAGAGTTCGATAAAATTATTAAGCGGATTAGGGATTCAAAAGAACCTGTGGCGTTGGTTGCTGATACGATTGATCGAGTGCAGCGTAGCTTTAAGGAATCGGTTATCCTTGAAGATTTGCGAAGAGAAGGCAAAGTAGAAATTCATTTTTATAGAGAAAGGCTTGTACTTCATTCACGATCCAATAGTTCTGATCTTCTACGTTGGGATATGGGAGTAATGTTTGCTCGTAGCTATGTCTTGCAACTGAGCGACAATATTAAGCGAAGCAAAGAACAGGCCGCGAAGTCAGGAGCTTGGATTGGTCAGGCTCCTATTGGGTACAAGCATATGACTAATGAAAAGGGAGATAAGACGATTGTTGTTGACCCTGAACGGGCTCCCCTTATCCAAAAACTTTTTAACCTTTATGCGACAGGTAATTATTCTCTTCTTGCTCTCAAGGAAGAGGCTGAAAAAATGGGGTTACGTACCAAGAAAGGTCAAAAGGTAGCTAAATCTCAAGTCGATGATATTTTAAAAAATCCCTTTTATTGCGGGACAATGGAAACGAAATATGGGATTATTCAGCATCGATATGAATCTATAATTTCTCCCTCCCTTTTTTATCAGGTTCAAAATGTTTCAGCCGGTTTTCACAAAAAGCCATTTAAGGCTCTCAGCGAGCCATTTGTTCTGCGGGGATTAATCACATGTTCGCATTGTGGATGCTTGATTACCCCTGAAATCAAGAAAAAACGGTATGTTTATTATAGCTGCACGAATGCAAAGGGAAATTGCAAGCGCATCTATGTAAGGGAAGAGCCGTTAGTCAATACTCTATCGTCGTACTTTGACCAAATCGCTTTAAATCAAGAACAAATTGATGAGGTAACAGGCTATCTAAAGGAGATTCATGATTCTGAGAGCAGGTTTCATAAAGAGTGTATGGATCATCTTAGAAGAGAACAGGAGAAGATTCAAAATCGGATGAGTCAAATGTATGATGATAAGCTTGATGGGTTAATCGATGAAACGATGTACCTGGATAAAGTTCGTACTTATAAGGCGCGTCAAGCAGAGATTTTAGAAGAGATGGGACGTCATCATGATGCGGATGAGAACTTTTACGTGACAGCTAACTTAGTCATGCATCTTGCTGCACGCTCTAGAGAAATTTTTCAGAGTTCTGAAGTGGCTGAAAAACGCCAAATCTTAAATTTGGTATTTCAGAACTTAAAATTGGACGATAAGAAAAGCCTCATTCTCGAGGTAAAAGAGCCGTTTTCTACCCTAATGGGGATCAAAAACGGCACTATTCGTCCGATGGATTGCCGATGATCGGACTCGAACCAACACCTTATTGCTAAGAGCAGATTTTGAATCTGCCGCGTCTACCATTTCGCCACATCGGCATGATCAGAAGATGTTAGGGGATGGGGGAATAAAATTCAATAGCGCATGTAGCCGTGGAAAGCTTTTTGCCATGAATAGGTGACGCGTTCGTTTTTGTCTCGGTCGAAACGGACTTGGATGGAGATGTAGGGGTAGGGGTGGGTGTTGTCGAAGTCGCGTCCTTCTGTTTTTTTATAGAGTTTGATCATGATTTCTTTGTTATACCAGGGAGCAGTGGAGACGTTGGTGTCAGATTTTTCGTAGAGGAGGAAGTCTTCATACTCTTTTTTTCCTTTATAGGGGGGCGTGGTTTTATAAAATTCCATGAGGAGCTGAACAGCGGTTTCCGGGGAGTTTTCTAGTCCTTGGATGTAAAAATCGACTTCGGCGCCGATCATGTGCTTGGAGGTCTGATTGAAGGTGCTATCATCGGCATAGGTGTTATGGGTTGGGCATCTATAACCGCAGGTGATGATGACTTTTTTACCTGTTGTTTGCTGAAGGTAGTTAAGAAGGTCAATGAGGATGGGGTAGACGAATTCTTTATTGTTTTGTAGGGGAAGGCTGTGTCTTTGTTTGCCACCGCAGTCATAAAGGGGTTCTTTGCTTAATTTTAGGGGATTTGTAGAGCTGCCGTTACAGCGAAAGTATTCTTTTGTGATGCGGATGTTGGTTCCTTGTTCGTTAGCTTCCCAAGGGTATTTTTCTCGGATGTAGTGCTTTGGGATGGGGGTGGGGTAGAGCTTTTCGCTCGCTTTGCGATAGATGAATTCTCCCTTGGCATTTTGGCGCCGAATTTTCTCTTGTTCTGATTGCTCAGGTCCTGAACAGGAGAAAAGAATGAGGGTTGTTGCAATTAAGACTTTCGCTAATATCGCCATTTTCTATAATCCGAAAAGATAGACTCATCATAGAGGTTGGGGATGGTTATTGAAAATGGGGATCTTTTGCCTGAAAAAAAAAGGGAACAGATCATCGCCGAGAGTGGTTTTATGAAGCGGATTCTCGAGGATGTGATTAAGGTGGCTAAAAGTCATGCTAGTGTCTTTATTAGCGGAGAATCGGGGACGGGCAAGGAAGTGATTGCTCATTTGCTTCATATTAAGTCGCCAAGATGTGAGGGGCCTTTTGTAAAGGTGAATTGTGCGGCAATTCCTGAAGCTCTTTTGGAGTCGGAGTTTTTTGGTCATGAGAAGGGGGCTTTTACTGGAGCAATTGCAAAAAGGCTTGGTCGTTTTGAGCTTGCGAATAAGGGCACGTTACTTCTTGATGAGATTTCAGAGATTCCTCTTTCTATGCAGTCGAAGTTGCTGCGCGCTGTTCAGGAGCTTGAGTTTGAAAGGATTGGAGGGGTGAACTTGATTAAGGTGGATATTCGTTTTATCTCTACATCTAATCGAAATATGAAAGAAACGGTTGAGCAGAAGCTTTTTCGTGAGGACCTTTATTACAGACTGAATGTTGTTCCGATCCGCCTTCCTGCACTTAGGGAGCGAAAGGAGGATATTCTTCCTCTTGCAGAGCATTTTTTGCATAGGCTTTGCCCTGAGAATAAAAAGACATTTTCTTCTAAGGCGCAAGAGCTGCTTGTTGAATATCCTTGGCCGGGGAATATTCGGGAACTTGCAAATGTGATTGAACGTACGGTTGTGATGGACTCTTCATCGATTATTGAGCCTGAGCACCTGGAATTGGAGTTTTGTCCTATAAAGTCAACAACGGCCTGTCTTTCACTTGAAGAGGTGGAAAGACGGCACATATTGGAAACTCTAACAGCGTGTGATCAAAATCGAACAAAGGCTGCAAGAGTGCTTGGGATTAGCATTCGTACTCTTAGAAACAAGCTAAAAAGTTTTTAATGTGTATATAGCTATCTATTCTAGGAAAGTTTTGACAAAAAACGCAGTGTACTACATCCTGTTAAGTTAAATCTTTAACTCGCAGGTGTAAAATGAGTTCAGGAATTCAAAATCAAGATTTGTTGCATTTAGATTTTTGGAAATTTGCATTGGGGGTGTTTCATGCACTTCCTAATGTTAAGAATCAGCGTGCAGATTGGCAAAAAAGTCGAGCGTCTCAGGAGATTACTTCTGTAAAAGTTGCCAGGTGGGCCAAAGAAGCGCAGGAATGGTTATCTAAAAACGAGGAAGTAATCAAGGAGATAAAAACGCTTAAGGTTTATAAAGAGGGGCTTGGCTCAATACCTATGGAAGTCATGGGCTTAGTTGCTCTTGAGGAAGTTTTTTTAATGAATAATCAAATTAGGAAGTTCGATGTTTTATGTAATATGCCTTGTTTGAATAGGATTTTTCTAAATGATAATTGTATTAGTAAGATTCCTAAAAAAATTGCGAATTTAGTTGGTGTTGAGTCTCTTTGCTTAAGCAATAATGAAATAACGGTGTTTTCTAAGGTGGCATTTTATTTGACAAGTTTAAAGGAATTGGATCTTTCGTTTAATAGAATAAAATTAATTCCTATGGCAATGCGTAATTTGTATCAATTAGAAACGTTATTTCTTGATAACAATGTAATTGAAAAAATACCGATGCAAATTCACTTTCTTGTTAGTTTGAAAATTTTGAGCGTTAATTGTAATATGATTAATTATGTAGATGATTCTATATCTACATTAACTAATCTAGAGGAGTTGCATATTGGAGCTAATAGGCTTAACTTTGATCAAATTCATCGGCTTTTTGAAAACCTGAGTCCTTTAACGGCTCTCAAGGAAATTTCCTTGAGCAAGAGTGATATCAAAGAAGTTCCCGAGAGCTTGTTTTGTTTAAAGAGGCTTGTAACTTTGGATCTGTCTAATAATTGTATTGTCTCTATTTCTCATCGTTTTCTAGAGCTTGAGTATTTAACTCATCTTGATTTATCTTCAAATCCAATTGATAGCAAGTCCAGAGATGTTTTCGAGTTTAAATCGATTAAGCATCTTTATTTGACGGGTGAATGTCATGAGAGAGTTAACATGTCAATAGAGGACCTTGTGTAAGAAAAGTCCTTGAGGAGGGGCTGCTGTGTCCGCAAGGGTGCGGTTTTTTTCTGTGAAGAGCTTGGGGATTTCTTCGAGTGCGCGTTTGTGCGAAGCGACTTCTAGAAGGGTGCCGACAATATTGCGCACCATTTTGTATAAAAATCCATCTCCTTCGAATTCAAGACGAATTCCTCCAGGTTCTTCAAGTATATCTAGTCGTCTGAGTGTTTTTATTGGGTTATTGGCGGCGGAGCCTCTATGCGCTTCGTTTGCAAATGAGGTAAAATCATGGGTCCCGAGAAAAAGAAGAGCTGCTTGTTTGAGAAGCTCTTGATCGATTGGATAACGAATATGGGTGCTATAGAGTCGCTTGAACGGGTCGTGGTATCTTTCTAAGTGAAGGTGATAGTGGTAAATTTTGCCGGTTGCGCTGTAACGTGCATGAAACTCATCTGTTGTGGGTTCTAGATGAAATACGCGAATATCGGGGGGAAGGAGTCCATTGATTGATCGCAGAAGAGTTAAAATATCAAAAGAGGTGTCTGTTGTGAAGTGTGCAACTTGAGCGCGTGCGTGTACTCCTGCATCTGTCCTTCCTGATCCGACAAGGTGTACTTCATGGCGGAGTGCTGTTGTTAGAGCTTTTTGGAGTAACTCTTGGATGGTAGTG
>DAHVFY010000003.1:10878-15510 GCA_027316765.1 Parachlamydiales bacterium
CGCTATAATGGGTAACATCATAAGCGATGATGAGTTTAAATTTGTGCATATTTTCTTGAAAAAAAGATGGCAGAATGGGATGCATTCTGCCCAAAAATCTGAAATTTAAGACAGATGTTTGTTAACGAGCTTAACCATCTCAAACATGTTGACTTCTTTTTTGCTTCCAAAGACTTTTGCAAGGTTTTCATCAGGAATAATATTGCGTTTATTCGCTGGATTTTGTCTTTTGTTTTTCTTGATGTATTCCCAAAGTTTTTTCGTCACTTCTGTACGTGGAAGAGGGCCTTTTCCAACAACAGCCACAAGCGCTTCACTGAGCTTCATTGGCTGCATAAATTTCGATTTTTTAGGATCTTTTGCCATATCTAAGTACTCCTTAAGATAAAAGTTTGATGGCGAGCGTTCAAAGAACACCACACTTCGAGGGTTTGGACAACTTACGCCTCGAATGACAGTTGTATCTCTCCCGCGCTATTATAGTCAAAAAAAATCGATTCTTAATACATCTTCTTGCGTTTTAGGTGACAGAATGGCAATTTACATTTTGCATATGAATGACAAGGAACCTCTTGATGACAGCGTCTTTAATTCGAAAGAAATTAGGGGAAATTGAAGTCCTCATGAATGATTTGCTTCAGGCTTCTAGCAAGTTAGAAGTGCTGAATACGCATCACCTCGTAAGAGAGTTTTTTTCTTCGCCAGTATCTTTTTCTTGTGAGGGATTGTGTGAAGAGAAAGAGATTGTTGTGAAGTCGATTGTGGCTATTGGACAAGGCAAGCGCGTTTTTGCTCCACTTTCTTCTAAGCGAGATAGTGAAGCGCGGTTTGATGAGTTGATGCAGCAGCTTCTTCCTGTTGAGCGATTTTATGCGGAGCTTGGCGGTGTTGTTGGTTATTATTGGCAGGTTCTTAAGTTAATGGTTGGGGAATCTGAAGGGGCTCCTAATGCGTCGTATCATCGTCCTCAAGGAATTGACATTACAACTCCCACGTCTCATGTGGCTAAGGCTACCTTTTATGGAATCAAACATCTTCCTGAAATCGCGGAAATTTATCCGGTAGGCGGTGCAGCGGATCGATTGCGATTGCATGATGAACGAACGGGGCTTCCTCTACCTGCTGCAAGGCTTATTTTTTGTGGCAGATCTCTTCTTGAATGGCTTATTTTTGATCTTCAAGCTCGTGAATATCTCTATTATAAAACGTTTGGCAAACAGGTCGTTACACCGATTGCGATGATGACGTCTCGTGAAAAAGACAATCACGCTCAAATTCAAGCGATTTGTGAAGAGAATCGATGGTTTTTGCGCCCTAAGGAGAGTTTTTGCTTTTTTTGTCAGCCCTCTGTGCCTGCAATTAATTTAAAAGGGGATTGGTGCTTGCAGGGGCCTTTTCGTCCTCTTTTTAAACCGGGTGGGCACGGCGTAATTTGGAAGCTTGCGCGAGATGAGAAAGTTTTTGATTGGCTATTTGCTAAAGGAAGAAAAAAGGCGTTGATTCGACAGATTAATAATCCGATTGCTGGATGTGATCATGGTCTTTTGGCTTTTTGTGGTTTTGGCTGCAAAGAAGATAAGATTTTTGGGTTTGCATCGTGTCAAAGGCGTGTTAAAGCATCTGAGGGGGTTAATGTATTGATTGAAAGATTAAATCCCGATGGAAAGCAGTTTCTTTTGACAAACATCGAGTATTGTGATTTTAAGAAATTTCAAATTGTAGATGAGCCGGTAGCGCAGGGAAGCATTTACTCAAAGTTCTCTTCGAATACGAATATTTTATTTGCCGATTTACAAGCAACTTATGACACTGTAGCAAAAGCGCCTCTTCCCGGTATGCTTGTTAACTTTAAAAAGTCGGTATATCGAACAGAAGATGGGCGAATGGTTGAAGAGGAAATGGGTAGACTTGAATCGACTATGCAAAATATTGCAGATTTTTTTGAAGCATCTGATGAGAGTGGTTTGCAAACATTTTTAACGTATAACGAAAGGCGTAAAACGATTTCGACGGTCAAGCGAGAGTTTGTTTTGGGTTCATCCCTTCTTGAAACTCCGGATGGCTGTTTTTTGGATCTTCTTAAAAATGCAAGGGATTTACTTGTTAATGAATGTGGTTTTTTGGTGCCCGAGGTCAATGATCCGACAACTTTTTTTATTCAAGGGCCTTCTTTTATTTTTCTTTATCACCCAGCTCTTGGGCCTCTTTATTCCATCATTGCACAAAAGCTGCAACGAGGAATTTTAGAAAGGGGAAGTGAGCTTCTATTGGAGATTGCGGAGGTGAGGATCGAGAATTTAGAGTTAAACGGGAGTATGATTGTACGTGCAGAAGCAATTATGGGACATGAAGAAGACGGGGTTCTTTGTTACTCAGAATTATCAGGAAAGTGTGTCCTTAAAAATGTCTCTGTATGCAATCGAGGGATCGATTGGGAGGCGTCGAATGTTTTTTGGCGCAGTGAGATTACAAGAAAAGAGTGTTTTTCTCTTCTGATCAAGGGCAGTGGAGAGTTTCATGCAGAGGATGTTGTTTTTGAAGGAGACCTTGCCATCGAGGTAGAGGCTGGAACGAAAGTCACAGCGATTATGAGAGAGGGTGTTTTGCAACTCATTTCAGAGCCTCTTTTTGAGCCTAGTTGGCACTGGAAGTATGAAATAGCTGAAGAGGATGCGCACCCCGTTTTGAGATGCGCAACAAGCAATGATGCAGATTTAAGCTCTAGCTTTTCTTGAGTTATTGCTGCCAAACAGAGATTTGCAACACCAGATACCTGTAATGATGGTCACGCCTGCAATAATGCCTGCAACACCTGCAGCTGCAATCTCTTTTGAATGTGTTCTTGCAACTTCAACAGTTGATGCTAGAAGGGTTGCAAGCCAAGCCCAGAAGTTTTGAAGTGCTGGCCAAACAGTAGTCGTAATAAAGGTGCTTATCTTAGAAGCAATTTGAGAACCGGTATCAACCGTCCATCTTGCAAGAGCTCCACCCCATTCACCCATTTTTGTGCAGACTTGTCCGCCGAATTGTCCAATAGCATTGCACGCATTTGATACAGAATCACACATAATTACCTCCGATTGTTAGTTGTAGGGGCATTTTACCCTAATTTTGTGATGAAAAAGATAAATGTAAAAGAAGCACGAATTGCTGTAAAGAGAATGTTAAGTTTTTGTAAAATTTTTTTGATAATATCCTAATATTTGAGTATGCTTTGACTTTTTTAAGAAGAATACGTAATAATGATCCGTTTAAAGGAGAATATTCTTATGTCAGAACAAATGGATCAACGTTTAAAACAGTTCGAGGAAAGGCTTTCTCATATGTCGAGGTATCTTTGACCTCGGTCAAAAAGAAAAAGCTTTAGATCAGCTTCAACGACGTATGGAAGAGCCGGATTTTTGGGATAATCATCAAATTGCGCAAAAAGTTATTGGTGAAGCTAACGTTTTGAAGGCATGGACAGTGCCTTATAATGACCTCAAAGAGCGTTTTTGCAATGTTATCGCACTTTATCCTGAAGTGGATGAAAGTGGTGACAAAGAGCTTATGCATGACTTGGAACAAGAGCTCGAAATAATTGAAAAGCTTCTTGCAGAGCTTGAGATTCGCAAAATGCTTTCTCATGAACTAGATCCGAAAAATTGTTTTTTAAGTATTAATTCGGGCGCAGGCGGTACTGAAGCTTGTGATTGGGCTCTTATGCTTTCGCGGATGTATGAACGCTGGGCAACTAAGAGAGGATGGAAAGTTGAGGTTCTAGATGTTGTTGATGGAGATGTTGCCGGAGTTAAAAGTATTACGTACCGAATCTCTGGATCCTTTGCCTATGGATATTGTAAAGCGGAAAAAGGTGTTCATCGTCTTGTTAGAATTTCTCCATTTGATAGCAATGCGAAACGGCATACGAGTTTTGCATCTGTTGACGTAACGCCTGAAATTGACGATGATATTTTAATTGATATTCGCCCTGAGCACATTAGAGTTGATACATATCGCGCCTCAGGTGCTGGTGGACAGCATGTGAATAAGACAGACTCTGCGGTCCGTATGACGCATTTTTCTTCGGGAATTATTGTTTCTTGTCAGAGCGAGAGAAGTCAGATTCAAAACCGAGAAACGTGTATGAAAATGCTAAGAGCTAAGCTTTACGAAAAAGAGATGGAAGAGCGCTCTCTCAAGTTGCAAGAGATGGGGGGAGAAAAAAAAGAGATTGCGTGGGGCAGTCAAATCCGCAATTATGTATTCCAGCCTTATACCCTTGTCAAGGATGCTAGAACGAAATATGAAGTCGGTGATATTGCCGGAATGATGGACGGGGAATTCTTAGACGACTTTATCAATGCCTATTTAAAGGAATTTGGATGAAATGACGGAGCATGAATTTCGCTACACAACATTGGATGATATGACGTATTTGCGCGATTGGCTATCTCGTCCTGGGATGCTTCATTGGTTTCCTATGTCGGAAGGAGATGAACTTGAGAACGCCATTCAGTGTTGGATGGGTTTTTGCCGTTACAGTTGTTCTCTTACGGCGACAGTTCGCAATCAGCCTTGCGCAATTGGCACTCTTTTTTTAATGCCTTATCGAAAAGTGGCGCATCACTGCCTTTTCAAAATTATTGTGGC
>DAHVFY010000003.1:15520-53611 GCA_027316765.1 Parachlamydiales bacterium
GAAAGGGAATAGGGTCCTCTCTTCTTAAAAATTTAAAACATCTTGCGAAAACCTATTTTCGTTTAGAGTTAATGCACATCGAAGTTTTTGAGGATAACCCGATGATTTCTCTACTTTTGAAGAACGACTTTCGTGAGTTTGCATCCCAGGATAGATTTGTCAAAGAAGGAGATCGTTATTTTAAAAGACAACTTTTCGAGGTTGATTTATGAATCATCCAAAGGAACTTGTCATCCGATTGACAGAACAAGAAGATGGGCCTCATTTAGCACGTTGGCTCAATGATCCGGAAATTCTTATCTGGTATCCAATGTGCAATGAGCGGGAAATTGAAGATTCTGTACGGATATGGCTTGGTTACTGCAAGATCAAATCAACGTTTACCGCATTATGGAATAATGAACCCTGCGGCATGGCTGTGATGTACATTCAACCGTTTAAAAAGCTTGCACATCAGTGTTTGTTTGCAATTATTGTTTCTAAAGAGTACCGCAATAGGGGCGTGGGAAAAGCTCTTATCGAAGAATTGATGAAGATTGCAAAAGAGAATTTTAAGATCGAGATTTTTCATTTGGAAGTTTATCAAGATAATCCTGCGATCAATCTTTATCGAAGATTGGGTTTTAAGGAGTTTGGTTATCAAGAGCATTTCATTAAGGAAATGGGTAAGTACCGAGGCAAAATTTTCATGCAAAGAGAATTATAAGGATAAAATCATATGGCAGGGCATAGTAAATGGGCAAATATTAAGCATCGTAAAGAACGCGCGGATGCGATTAAGGGAAAGATGTTTTCTCGGCTAACTAAAGAGATCATTAGTGCTGTGAAACAAGGCGGCCCTGATCCCAAATCTAATTCTCGTTTGCGTCTTGCAATTCAAAAAGCAAAGGTTGCTAACCTTCCTGCAGATAATATTGAGAGAAATATTAAGAAAGCAAGCAGCGCAGATCAGGCAGATTATGAAGAAATCATGTATGAATTATATGGTTACGGTGGTGTTGGCATTATTGTAGAAATGATGACAGATAATAAAAATCGCGCAGCTTCTGAAATACGGATTGCTACCAATAAACGAGGCGGAACGATTGCCACTCCTGGTGCTGTTGCTTTTAATTTTGAACGAAAAGGGGTAATTCAAGTCTCTAAGGCGGGGGTTGAAGAGGATGCTCTTTTTTTAGCTGTCTCTGAAGCTGGGGCTGAAGACTTTGATGTGGAAGAAGATTTTTATATGATAACAACGCCTCCTGACAGGTTGTTTCAAGTAAAGGAAAAAATTGATCAGATGGGGATTAAGACAGAAAGCGCTGAGCTTCAGATGGTTCCGAAAGTGTACGTGGAGTGCAGTGCCGAGGCTGCAAAAGAAAATTTGGCGCTCATTGAGTGGCTTGAAGGGATTGATGATGTAGATTCTGTGTTTCATAATATGCAATAATTATAAAAACGCTTTTATTGTTTATATAAACGTCGCAATTGTTTATATTGACGTGCAAAAAAGCGGGTTTTTATGATTCATTTAAATTGTTTTTTTGAAATTGCCCGAGGAAAGCCTTATGATGCAGCTATTGTAGTTGATCATTCCGATAAAAAAGGGAGCGCGGCGAATCAAGAGGCATGGGCACTTTTTTCTCGAGCTGTTCGGGAAGATTGTTCAGAAAAAGTCATTCGACGTCTAGAGAGGCGTTATGATATCACAATTGATGAGAATCGTAAGACGCATCTTCATGTAAAAGAGGTGCTTGCTGTTGAAGCGGTTCTTCATGACATTCGTCGCAAAGATATTCCTCAAAAATCGCCGACAAGGCAACAGTTGATTGATAAGATGCCTGAAGATCTTCCCTTAGAAAAGTCTGTTTATAAAATTCGCGGCGGTGCATCGCTATCGTCCATTTATCAGATGATTGTTCAGGACCCTGTTTTCATGGATAGAAAAAGGCTTCAACTTTACTCCGGCATAGAGAAGTTAAAAGAACGCGCTTATTTACAGCGACTTGCTATGGCAATGATTTCGCATCCTCTCAAAAAGGGGATGATCATCCCTGCCCCCGATCGCAAAGGAGGAAGAGATTATTACGAAATCAAGCATTTTGCAGGCAAGAAAGGGTTCAAAATGTGTGCATTGGCTCCAATTGCTGAAGATTCAAAATTGAAACCTATTATTGTTTTGCAACCAACGCAGCCGTCTTTAAGTAAAGAGGGTATTTTTACAGTATTGAATGATACTGAGTACGATCTTGGAGGACTTGGATATAAAGCTTCTCGTAAAGTGATTAAGATGGTGATGAATGATCCTCTTTTTTCAAAAGGAGATGTTTGTTTAACCGGTTATAGTTTGGGGGGTAATCATGCACAACGTCTTTTAAAAGATTATCCGAAACATTTTAGACGGGTGGTTGTTTTCAACGATCCTCACTTGCCAGGTAATAAAATTGCAGATCAATATGCAGCACTTGTAAATAAGAAAACGTGGAAAAAGCGATGTAATATTGATATTGTTCTCAATATTTTTGAGGATGAAGCGGGTAAAAAGTATGAAGATTTAACATCTGGTTTTTGTGGTACGCATGTTGGGCATGGGGTTAAGAATCCTTATGTTAAGGTTAAGGTCATACAGCTTGTGTATAAAACAAAAAATATCTCCTTTAAAAGGCTGCATATCGAGCGTCTTTTAGATTGTGATCCTAAAAAGCAACACCGTGTGAAAAAAGTGGTGCTTACGGGACGAGAGGCTGATAGAGTGCTTGATAACAAGCAGCGCGGTATTAAGATAGGGTTACTTGAAAAAATAAGAAAGTTGGTTGTTTCTCATTTGATTCATCCGTTGTTAGAGTGTGTTTGGAGCATTTGTCAGACGATATTAAATCTTGCCGTCCTGATCTTTTTCGGCGAAGAAGAGGATTGCATAACGAATTGAAATTTTTTGTTTTTGAAGTGCATTCGGTATAAAAAATCCTAAAAGTTGATTTTTTTCAATCTCCTTAATATAAATTTTTTAGTGACTCAAGGAGTTTTGATGTTAAAACAAATTCTAATTCTTATGTTTCCCTTAGCACTTTTCGTTTCGCATGTTGATTGTTTGGAAAATAGTGCATGTATTGGAAATATTCAGGATTCTCCTGTGACGAATTTTAAGAATACCTCACTGAAGGGGTGGTCTGCATTTGCTATTGTTCCCGTCTATTCTTTACAGGGTTCTCTGCAAAAAAAGGTTTCTCTTTTAGCGAAAAAAGAATTTGGTAAGGTTGGGAAGATTACAGAGATGAAAGTTCCTGATGTAACAGGACTTGGCATGGCAGCTAATGTGTTGAGCTTGGAAGTTCAAAAGGTCAAGACGTGGGATGATAAGAGTGTGCATTTGTTGCGTATTTCTCTTAGTTTACAGACTACTGCAAAGATTAATAGAACAGCTCAAGAGTGTTCAGCTTACATCTGGACAAGCAGTGTTTTTGTTGAGAGCGACAGTGCAGAGCTGAATGAAAAGAATCTTCTCAGTGGTGTTGAAACTCTTTTTAAACAATTTGCAGCCTGTTATCTGGCATCTAATTCAGAGGATACTCCTAAGCCTGTCTTCTATTTGTATGAGAGTTAATACGTGTATAGTGCTTGAAAAAAAAGGAAGAGGAAGGGATCTTGGAGTAAAGAGGTTATTCCATGCAGGTCCTAGAAACTCTTAAAGATGATACTGTTGATTGTCTAAGTTCTGAAGATCATGCCATTTCTGATCTTTTGTCTTATCTTAAAACTCACGGGTCTGCGCTCCCGCGTAGGGTTCGCATGCGACTTAGAGACGAGTTTCATAATCTTTTAGCTACAGTCATTCGAGAAGAGAAAATCGATGAGAAAGAGTTTAGACTCTTGGCTGCACAGTTTATTCGCCTTTGGGAGCATGCTGAAGCTCTTGCTTATCCTGAAGAGAATAGGATCCCTCTTTCTTTAACGCAGACTAAGAAAAAAATTCTTGTTTTAATTAGCGAGGGGGGAGGAGGGCATAAGTCTGCAGGAGAGTCTTTGAGGGAGATTTTAGGTAGTTTCTATGATGTTCAAGTGATCAATGCAATTGATGAAGTGCTGCAACCTTTAGATTCCTTAAGTGTTCTCACAAACAGGTCATTTTCCGGTGAGGATTTATACAACTTGTTCCTTCAATGGGGTTTGCATTTCATCACGCGTTTATATGTTTTAATCGGCAATCTTTACATGCACAAGAATCAACAGAAAATCGAGGAGCTTTTTTGTGATTATCTTTCTGGCGAGAAGAGAATGCCGGACTTGATTATCTCAACAATTCCTGTTGTCAATTGTGGTCTTGTGCTTGCAGCGTATCAAAAGAATATTCCTTTTTTGCTATTACCAACAGATCTTGATACAAAATTGTGCTTAAATGGTTTAAAGGATTTGGATCTAAAGGATCATCGCTATTTCCGTTTGGCACTTCCTTATGATGATCCTGATGTGCGGATGAAAGTCGTGCAAAATAGTAATTTAAAGGCAGAGCAGCTTGTAGTAACGGGATTTCCGGTGAGAAGAGCTTCTCAGAAGAAATATACATTTAAAGAAATTCAGAATTTGCGCAAGAAACATGGAATGCTTGATGGTTATGAGACAATTACGATTGTAGCCGGAGCTCAAGGTGGCGAGATTATTTTTGAGCATGCCAAAAATGTCGTGAAGATCAACTCCAATATCCGCTTAGAGGCTAATATCTGTGTTGGCATGAATGAGAGGATTAGACAGAATATTATTAGATGGTTGCTGCGCAAAGGGGGGAGAGTCCTTTATGCGGATCCTAAACGTACAACAATTGAAACAAAGCAGGGAATTGTCTTGCATGTTCGTGGATTCATTAGAGAAATTATAGAAATTATGGCATGTTCTAAGCTTTTAATCACAAAAACAGGCTCTTGCTCCGTCAATGAGGGGATTTATTTGGGGGTACCTTTACTTTTAGATAACACCCGTCACTCTTCTGCCCGTCATTTTTGGTGGGAGCGTTTTAATATTCAATTTATTCAAAAACTTGGTGCTGGCGATGTTTTTACTGAGTCTAGACAATTAAGAGAGTTGATCCCTCTATTCTTAGAGAAACCCTCTGGAAATCCTTTTCCTTGTTTCACACCGCCCGATTTTGCAAAAAACATTTTAAGACTTGTTTCAGATATGATTCAGTAAGAAACTTCTAGAATATTGGGATAAGCGCATGATTCTTTTAGAAAAATTTTACCTGTGGATGATCCAGGCGGGGATGCCTGTTGTTTATTTTTATGTTTTTTTATGCGGAAATGTTTTTTTAAATACTGCAGCAGAAGATGCTACAGGTCTAGAAAAAATGGGTAATCAGCTTTTAAGTCCTGTCCAGTATATTTTGGCGGGGAAAGTAGCAGATAGAGACAATTATGAGCTCAAGCAACGTTTTGATTATAAGGAAGGGTTTGTTTGGAAGACAGTTGGTTCTGCGATTGCTTTGCCTGCAGGTTTGCTTCTTGGCTCTACAGTGAAGGGTGTATCTTATATTTTTCCTGAAACAAGAGCGCGTCATCAGAAAATTGTTTCTAAGATTCAATCGAAAGAGGTTTTATTTAATGAATCTTTTTACAAGGCTCTAAAAATTCCGTTGGTGTCATCGTCTGAGTCAGAAATATTTTCTTCATTGCAGTATGAAAGACGCGTTGGTGATGAGAATAATTTGCGAGCAGAGAAACAGGCTTTAAGAGAGGTTGCACGCATTTTTAAGGAGAATAACATTCCTTTTTGGGTTGATTGTGGGACGCTTCTTGGAACTTATCGTTATGGAGGATCGATTCCGTGGGATAATGATATTGATATTGCGATTTTAGCTCCCGATTTTCACAATGCAAGGCATGCTCTTAATGCTCTTGATCAGGAGAAATATCTTGTAGTGGATTGGTCTGGACGCACACGTCCTGAGACATTTCTTGTTGTGTGTATCAAAGAAACAGGTAGTCGCATTGACATCGCGCACTTTGCAATTGATAGTAAGAAAGAAGAGATTACTCTTGTGCTCTCTAATGAGGAAAATATGTTTCTTCCTGAAATATGGAAGAGGGTAGAGCGTCTTTTTGTGATTCCAACCCCTTTTGATGTGGTTTTCCCCTTGCGGAAAGCACATTTCGATGGGATCGAGGTTCCTGTTCCAAATAAGGTTGAAGCATATTTAAAGGCTCGTTATGGGGAGGATCTTAGACCTGCTAAAGTCTTCAATCCTTTGACTGGAGAATATGAAAAAGACCTGACGCATCCTTACTGGAAACATTTCTAGGTCTTTTTCGCGTTAGCCAAAAACCGATTTTTGAAAATCGTTAGCGCCAAGTGACGAAGGTGCCAAGTGCGTGAACGTCTTCTTTGGAAATTCTTTCGTAATGAAAATCGTTTTCCTTGGCAAGAACTCCTTCGACGAGAATCGCAAGACGACGCGCGTTGGCTCTTGAAAGGAACATTTTGGCTCCTTCTATGAATTGCTCATATGTCACAGCTTCAATGCTTTTGATCCTTTTATTCAGCCAGTCAAAATCTCCTTCATAATCAAATGCAAGAGTTGAAAGGCGTGTTGCCATGCCTTGCATATTTTCTGGAGGCATTTCTATGGTCGTGATTAGCATTTTTTTAATGGTTTCAAAGCGCTCGATGGGAATGTCTTCTGGAATTTGTTTTAAAAAATCTTCTAGAAAAAGTTCAAAGCGAGCTAGAAGATCAGAAGGATGATGTGTGCTTGATTGTACAGCAAAGAACTGAAGCAATTGGCGTTCTACTTCGCTGTCCCAGGACTGTGCGATATAAGCTGTTTGTTGCTTGGTGCGCAGCGTATCAAAAAAACTATCTTGCAGTGCTTTTGAGACGAGTTGTTGAATGGCGCGGTTCTCTAAAGAAAAAGGACCTTCTTCGATGAGGAGAAGAACGGCATTTCCTTGTCTTTCTGTATTTTGCACCACCATATAGGGGCCATGACTTTGGGAAAGGAGGAGAACGGTTTTGTTTTTTTGTTCATTTCGTGGGTAAGGAGTTGCAGCTAAAGTTTGTTTTAGGCTTGTCCAAAGATTATGCGCTTCGTTTTCTTTCAAGTTTCCATAAAAGATACCTTCGATATAAATCTTTTCAAAGAGGTTCGAGGAAAACTGGAGAAAGTCCTCGTAAGTGATCGCGGAAATGATTTTGAGTTTTTCGGTGTTTGTTGGAGTATCGTTAAAGATAAGGTTTGAGAGTATTTCGCGCGCTTGAAAAACGGGAAGCTCTTTGGAAGCGTTATCGTAAGCGCTTGTAAGAGATTGTTGATAGATTTGAAATTGTTCTTTTGTTGGAATCACCTGTTTACTTGCGGTAAAAAGTTCCTTTAAGAGAAGAGGAAGCTTGTCACTGTAGCCTTGAACAAAAAGAGAGAGTTTCATGTTTTGATAGCGGCAGCTTGTGTTAAGATTGGCCTGATTTGCAAAGAAAAGAGTGCTTGATAATGTGTCTTTGATCGCTTTAAGGTAGAGGTCGATGAGAACGCTCGCTTTTGCTGAGCCGTCAAGAAGAGGTGTTTTAAAGTTTAAAATGGCGCTAGCTTCTGGGACATAATATCTCGCATCGGGTGCAAAATAGATTTGTCCCATCGCATCGTCGGCAATCAATTGTGGAGCTACTTCTTCCGTAACGGGCATAATCTCAAGTTTTTCTGGGAGGAAGGGGTTAGCTCTTACGCTTCCGATTTGAGGATGCTCTGCGAGCGTACTCCAAGCATCTAGCTTTTGTTGAGGGATTTCGCGAATTGTATACTCTACATCCATCCACTTTTCTTTTTTGTCCAAAGAGACGTGAACGAGCGCTGGATCTGCAATGACTGAGAAAAGACAGGTCTGAGGAGTCAGTGTTTGGAGAAAAGCGTTATTGAATCCAGGGTCATACGTGGTATAGGTATTTGACTTCAAGGGAAAAGTATCGATATTTTCATAGAGCATATTGAAGGCGTTATGCATTACAAATTCAAATGCATCTTCTCTTGATTGATACTGATAGTTGATGTTGGCAATTGTATGGAGTTCCTCAAAAAGTGAGCGAGGTATTCCCGCTTTTTTTAATCCTGCGATTGCCTGGAAAGTGCGTTCAATAGCAGTATCAATTTGAGAGGCTCCTTGTTCTGTAAGGAAAATATCGATCCCAAAAAGAAGTTCTTTTTTCCCCATTCTATCTTGAGAGACAGAAAGAGATTCTGCGATTTTTTCTCTTTTTAATTGCGCTAGTAAACTATTTTCGTCTTTGTTGCTGAGTGCGTAACTCACAAGGCTTAGGGTTCCTCGATCGACATCCCGAGCAAATTCTTCAGAGACTTCCCATTGCAGACTAAGAACTTTTAGATCTTTGATGGGTTTGATGTAAGTGATGTGGCCTCTTTGCTTTTCTGAGGTCATCGGCTCTTGAATCTCTTCCGGGATGACAGAGGCTGTCGAAACTTTTGAGAAACATTGAAGGACATAATCAGTGAGCTCTTCAAGAGGGGTCGGCGAAATTGCAAGTAACTGCATCTGATTTGCGCTATAGTGATCTTGATACCACTGTTTGACAATGTCTGTTGGAATTCCTGAAAGTGTTTTAGCGTTGCCTGTTGAAAATTTGACAATAGGATGCGATTCATTTGCTGTTTCTTTAAATACCATGAATTGACGCCATCCATCATGTTCGATATTTTTTGCGTGCTCTTGATCTACCGCATGCAATTCTCTATCAATGCCAGATTTTGCAAAAAGAGGGTCAATGAAGAAATGTGAAAAACGATCTAAAGCATCAAAGTAAGCTTCATTATTCACAGAAAAGTAATAAGACGTGTGATCGGGATAAGTGGATGCGTTCACGTAACCACCGTGATCGGCGATGAATTGCATATACTCAAATTCGTTAGGGTAAGTTACATTGCCCATGAACAATAAATGTTCACAAAAGTGGGCCATGCCGGGATATTCTTCCGGGTCGTTCCAGCTGCCGGCGCGCACAGAAAGAGCTGCTGCTGATTGATCAAGTCCTGGATCAGAGATTAGATAGGCCTCTAGGCCGTTTTTTAGGCGCAATTTTAATGTGGTTCTTTCAGCAAGAGTTGGGGTTAGGATAGGCAGAACAGCTGCTTTATCTTCGATGATTTTGTAATCTATTTGGACTGTTTCAGAAGCGATTACCGCTTGAAATGATAAGAGGGCACAAGCCATCCGTATTTGCCAGTTCATACCTTGACTCCACTTGGAATTGATAGCATAAACATACTTGATGCATATAACTGAAATCAAGAGTTAGAATTTGGCGTAGTCGTTTTTGACTTGGTTCCAGATGAATTCAGCGCGCAGCTCTCGTCGTACGTGCTTGTCTTTATGCTCCGGAATGGAAAATTTCTCCATGTCAACTTCAGGGCCAAAACAAAGGTGAATACCGCTGCGTTTTGTTTTGCGAATCTCTCCGAGTTCGACTTGAATAATTTCTGGGGGGGGAAGGATGTCATAGGTAGAAAGAGCGAGCGTGTAAAAATGGGTAGGGTGGCCTGCTTTTTTTGCCATTAGGTAGAACATTTCAATACTTTGGGGATCGAAATGCGCGACTTCCACTATTCCATCTTCATTGGGACGGTCTCGTCCTCCAGAGGGTGCTACATAGATCACCTTTCCTCCCTCACTGAGAAGGGCGCTCATACGTTCCATGGTTCTTTTATTGTGCAGTTGCTTTTCAGTCTTTTTTTCAGGAGGATGATCAATATAGCGTTTAGAGTAAATACAAAGGAGATTACGTCCCATGCTAAAAGGAACGGCTAAAGGATCGGTTACGACTCGATCGCCTGCAACAAAAATCATTTCTCGAGCAAGATCGGGGTAAGTCTTCTCTAGAAGTAGGCTGATCGCTTGGGGATCTCCTTCGATCTGGTGGTTAGCAAAAAGAATGACGTTTTCATTTTGTCTAAGGTGGTGGCAGACCTGTTCTGCATAATTTAAACCAAGAGCGGAAGAGGCTGTCATATCGACAAGAGGTCTTAGAAATTCTATGCCAAAGGCATAATAATCAAAGGGTGTTAAGATCTGTCTATGGAAAGGCTCGAATGAATAGGGGGTTTGTATTTGTTGCTTGATCAACTCAAGATAGGTGTCAAGAATCGGCATCTGAGTTTCTAAGGAGATATTGTGGTTTTCTAGCTCTTTCTTATATCCAACGCAAAAATTCATCAAAATTTCATAGAATTTCTCTGGGATAAGGCCTTCTTCCAGAAATTGAGTGAGTTTTTCGAAGGGATCTTTAGACATCGAGTTTTTTTCCATTGGTTGTGGAATAAATTTGAAAGTCATTAAGATGCAGCGTGTCTTTTATGCCAAAAGAGAGTTTGGCATTATGTTTCTCTGCAAGTTTGTAGTAATGGCTCTTGTCATGATGATTTAAATAGTGGTCAAGTTCGGGATGGCAGTAGAGCTCGAGTCCAGGGTGTTGCTGTTGAGCGAGTAGTTTTTTAATTGCGCGTTCAATTTCGATGGACACGCTCTCATGAGTTTTAATTAAGCCGTTTCCTGAGCAATAGGGACAGTGAGTGAATAAGGTTTGTGATAAAGACTCTCGATTTCTTTGTCGTGTCATCTCTACAAGACCAAATTCGCTCATTCCAAGAATCGTGCATTTTGCAGAATCATCCTTCATCGCCTCTTTAAGTCTATCAAGAACACGTCTTTGATTTTTACGTGAGCGCATATCGATGAAGTCGCAGATGACAAGACCGCCAATATTGCGCAAACGCAGCTGTCTTGCGATCTCCTCAGCAGCTTCCATGTTGATGTGAACGAGCGCTTCTTCTACGTCGCCGCTGCCACTTTGAGAGCCGCTCCTTCCTGAGTTGACATCGATTGTATGCATTGCTTCTGTTCTGTCGAAGAAAAGATATCCGCCGCTTTGCAGCCATATTTTGCGACGCAACGCGCGCTCGATTTCTCTTTCTACATTAAATCTTTCAAACATTGGAGTTTTATCTCGATAGAAATCGATTTTAAGAGAATGTTCGCTGCTATACTTTGCGTAGATTCTTTTGCATGCTTGGTAAGTGGCATAGTCATCCACAAGTAAACGGTCGTATTTTTTATCAACAGCGGTAATGACGGATCGCTTAATCAAATCTGATTCTGCGTATAGAAGCGTGGGTTTAGAAGCTTTATTAAAGTTTTCGACAATATTTTGCCATGTATTCAAGAGATCGGTTGCTTCATCAACTAACATTTCTGTTGTTGCATTCACGCTCGCAGTACGGCAAATCAGACCCATTTCTTTAGGCATTTCAAAGGCGCGGATTAATTTTTTCAGACGCTCTCTTGCTCCTGGATCTTCGATTTTGCGAGAGACTCCACGATGAAAGGTATTAGGTAAGAGGACAAGATAGCGTCCAGCTAGTGAAACATTGGATGTTAACCTGGCTCCTTTGGAGCCTATGGGTTCTTTAACAACTTGAACAAGAACGGGTTGGTCGATTTTCATGAGTTTGGAGATGTCTGTCTCCATTTTTTTCTTAGTTTCTTGAGAACTCATGTCATAACCAAGATCAAAGTCCATATCAAAGATCTCTTGGAATTTTTGCGTATTTTCCAAAATATCAGAGATATGAATAAAGCCGTTTTCTCCTTCATCAATATCGATAAATGCAGATTGAATGTTATGAAGGATGTTTGTAACTTTTCCTCGGTAGATATTTCCTGTGAGCTGTCTTGTTTTTTTTCGTTCGATGATAAGATCGTGAAGGATTCCATTTTTTAGATGGGCACAGCGAATCTCTTTAGATTCCACATTTAAAAGAATTTCTTGCATGAAGTTGCACCTAGTTGAGTTTTAATCTTATCAAGAAAATGATGTTGGGTGAGGCGAATTGCTCCCTTAATGCTGCTGATGAGAGCTGCTGGGGTAGCATTGCCGTGACATTTCACTACGATGCCGTCAACGCCACAAATGATGGCTCCGGGAAAATCTGTATGATGGAGGCGATGGTGAAGAGCTCCTAATGTTTCTTTTAAAAAAAGAGGGGCGTCAGTGCTTACTTTGTCTTGGAGTTGATCGAGAATGAAGCTTGCAATTCCTTCCGCAGTTTTCAAAAAGACGTTTCCTGTAAATCCATCCGTGACAAGAACGTCGATGTCTCCTTTGAAAACATCACGTCCTTCGATATTACCCAAGAATACTGGGGAAGCTTGATCGTTTTGATTGAGTGTATGAAGCATTTTATAAGCTTCTTGTAGTTCCGGAGTGCCTTTTTTTTGCTCTGTGCCAATGTTTAACAAGCCCACTGTGGGATGAAGGATGCCGCGACTTTTTTGATACGCAATTCCCATTGAGGCGAATTGAAGAAGGTGTTCCACTTTATAGGTAATGTTGGCGCCAACGTCAAGCACTGCAATCTCTTTTTTTTGTGTTGGCATGAGGGCAAGAAGAGCCGGTCTTGCAATCCCAGGGAGCATGGAAAGACGCATTTTAGCGCTCGCGATGAGCGCACCCGTGTTGCCGGCAGAAACAAACGCATCTAGCTCTCTTTTTTGGAGCATGCGCATTCCTACACAAAGAGAAGCCTCTTTTTTTCGGCGGACCGCGACAAGAGGATTTTCTTCCATTGTAATGATTTCTTTAGTTGCGATAGAGCTGAACTTGCGAGAAAGCATTGCGGGAGTGCCAAAGACTACAAAGTCGACTTCATCGCGACATTCATCATAAAAATCTTCGACGGATGCAAAAAACTTCTCCGGAGCGGTATCGCTACCTAAAAGATCGATGCCAATGCGCGGCCGCGAATGATTAACTTTCCCTCGCATGTATGATTGCCCGTCCTGCATAAAACCCGCAATGCGGGCAGATTTTGTGCGTTAAACGCGGCTGACTGCAATTTGAGCAGCTCGATAGATTTTGAGGTTTTTTTGCGTGGTGTGCACGGCGCGAATTTTTTCGTGCATTCGAGGTTCTATTACGTGGTACTGCCATTATTTACTCCTTAAAATAACCATTTGCGTTCTCCCAAAGACATACGAATGTAGTGTCGGTCTACGCAAGAAACCTATTCTATGTTAGTCTCAATTTTTTTGCCAGGTTTATAAGCCGGAAAAGGGAAACTGAATATCTGGGCTATCAGCTGGTGTTTCTTTTTTTAAATATTTACTAATTGTTTCTCTCTCAGGACAAGAACCTTCATGACATTCTGCAAAAGGAGGAATCTCAAGAAGGATTGACTCGCGTAAGATAGTGCTATAATCAAAAATAGGATTAACAATCTCTCCAACGGGCATTGTATGGTAAAAATCAACGTCTATTGGATAAAAAAAAGATTCGTTGCAGATGACACAGGGGATTTTAGATCTTGTTTTTATTTTAATATGTAGGACGAGATGGTCCTCAGCTAGATAAGCTTCTCCTCGTATCCCAACAGTTTCTGGAAAAGAGAGCTCTTTTTCTTCAATATTTAGAAATGAAGAATCGACTTCTACTTGGATTTTTTCTGTATGGCCATTTTTTAGCCGATCGATGTAGATCTTAAATTGTTCGTTCATAGCGTCCAATTCTACCCAACACTTGCCTTTTTTTAAAGACTCTTTTTCTTGGGTTGTCAAGAGAATTCTTGAGTCCAGGAAGCGTAGGAAAGAGGGGCGCCAGTTGCGCGTTCGATGAGTTGATACCAAGGGTGCGTATTGCCGGAGCTAAATAGGCGTTCTTTGAAATAATCACCCACTTGCGTGCAGTTGAAGGGGTGTTCTTTTGTGAGATGCTCTTCGAAAGTGGAGGCGAGCATTTCGCCAAGAAGGTAGCTGAAATAGTAGGCAGGTGCCATGCCGATGTGGTACTTAGCTGCCCAATCGCACGCTCCTTCGCGTCCTGGAGGAGGTGGGATTTTTTGGTGTTTTTCTACAAGTGTCCACCACAGTTGGTTTAAGTCCTGCGTTGGATTTTGATAAAGGGCACTTTCAAATGCAGTCATTACAATCACCCAGCGGCTGAAGATGAGCTGGTGCCTTGCGAGTCCTTTTTCTGCTTTGATGAAGGATTCGATATGTTCTTGGTGATTTGGGAGCAGTTGTTTGAGCGACGCAGCACGGTAAGCCTGTCTGCCGCAGATGAGTGCCATTGCTTCTGTTACGAGCATGTGAGGGGGTTCTTTTAGAAGCCAGGGCAGGGAGGTGTCGTACCCAAGTTCATAGACAGCGTGTCCGAGCTCATGCAGGATGACCTCTAGCCACTTGAGAGTTGGGCGAACATTGTTGAGTGTGCGGATATCCTCTTCTCTATCGATGTTGATGCAGAAAGCGTGTTGATTTTTCCCTTCTCTTTCATACATATCACTTCGTTTGAGAATGGGATCAACATCAAACCCCATTGTGCTAAAAAATTGTTTGCCGATTTCAACAAAGTTTTTGTCTTGAAGAAGGGGATCGAGATTTGCATCATCGATGGGATCTTCTTGGCAGAAAGGATCATTCCAAGCCCAGGGGCCGAGTTCTTTTTTGGAGACGTGGAAGCGATTTTGTTGCCAAGCGGTGATTTCATTGAGCACCTTTTCATACGCTTCAGCTGAGTGCTCTTCCAACATTTCAAAGGTTTGAAGTAGCCATTTGGCATCCACTTCTTGGAGCTCGAGTTGCATCTGGAAATAGTCGCGATATCCTAGAGAGTGCGCTGCTGTATTGCGTAAAGCAACAAGCTCTAAAATAAGTGGGGCGAGTTGTTTGCCAACCTCTTTGGAAGCCTCCCACACTTTCTTTCGCTTTTCAGGGTCAGTTTCTTGAGAGAGGACTTTTTTGATCTCATTTTCTGTAAGGGAGCGGCCGTTGCATTCAGGACGAAAGTTGGTGTACACCATGGATAGTTGCGCTTCTTTAATGGAAATTAGCCGCAAGAGCTCTTCGGGAATTTGATTTTTTTTAAATTCAATACAGAGCAGCTGCAGTTGACGCTTGAAGAGGGGATCCTGTAGAGAGGGGTCCTGTTGCCATTTTAGCAGTTGTGCGTAGGTGTTTTTATCATGAAAAAGAAGTTTAAGTTCCGCTTCAAATTCTGCTCTAAGATCTGCCGCATCGCTGCTGGCTGTTGTTTCCATAATCCAGGATAGCTTGTTAACCTGCCTTTGCAGCTTAGCAGCTTTTGGGATGAACTCACTAAGAAATGTTTCAAAAGGATGTTTGCTTTTCATACCTCCCAAAGATACCATAAGCGCTATTCTTGATGTATTCTTTTTTGTGTTTGTAAAGCCTGATGACATGCAGGATCTTCTCTTATTTTTTGGTTTACAGAGCGGAGAGGATGGCGGTTGCAGCTTCCATGCTGGCGTCGTGCTCGCCAAGGAGGGTACGGATGGTGGCGCATTTGGTAAGGCATTCGTGGCGATACGAGTTGTCTTCGATCAATCTTTCTGTGTGCGTGAAGAGAGCGTCGTGGGTGAGGGCGGGACCGATGAGTTCAGGAAAGACTTCGCCTTCATAGATGATGTTGACAAGGCAGTAGTAGGGGAGTCTGATTTTGAGAATATTCTTTGCAATGAAAGTGTCAAGTGGGGAGATGGCGTAGGTGACAACAGTTGGGACGTTATGAAGTGCGAGCTCAAGCGTGATGGTTCCTGATTTTGCAAGGGCAAGATCTGCTGCTTGCATCAATGCATAAGAGTTTGTTTCAAGGGGAAAATCGAGATCCTCTTTTTTCATGATTTTTTTGAGAAGGCTTGCGAAGCGGGGATGGGATAAAGAGACGATGCATTTTAGGTGAGGATGTTTTTTTAAGAGATCTTTGACACAGCGCAGATGCTGAGGAAAATTTCGTTCAATTTCTTTTGTTCGACTGCCGGGGAAAAGGGCGATGGTTTCAACAATTCCTGTGTGTTCCTTTTGAGGCGGAATGCGTTTAATGAGAGGATGGCCCGCGTAGTGGATTTTGAGGTTTGTGCCTTTAAAACAGTTTTTTTCAAAGGGAAGAATGGTGATGAGAAGATCCAGGGTTCTTGCCATTTCAGGGATTCTTTTTTTTCCCCACGCCCACACGCTTGGACAGATGTAATGACATAAAAATCCTGCGTACCATTTTTTTCGAAGAGCTTTTGCCATGCGCAAATTAAAGCCGGGGTAATCGATAAAAATCGCGGCTTTAGGTTTTTTTTCTAAGAGTGTTTTTTTTATAAAATAAAAGTGGCGTACTAGACGAGGGAGTGCAAGAAAGACATCGATAAAGCCCATTACTTGAAACTCTTCCATGGGAAGAATGCACTCAAATCCGGCAGCGCGCATCTTGGGTCCACCAACGCCCCAGATTTTAAGCTCTGGATTTTTTAAGCGCAGGGCGTTAATCAATTTTTCTCCGTGAAGATCGGCGCTACTTTCTCCTGCAAAAAGAAAAACGTCATTCATTCTATAAGTCCTAGTTGCTCTGCAATCCAAGCAGCTCCTTCGTGAAAGGTCTCTTTCGAAGTGCCGTGACCATGTTGCCCGATGGAAGGTTTGATGAAAAGTTCTACTTGAGGGGATCTAATTTTGTGATGAAAAGACTCTTTAGCTAGGGATTCAATGAAGTGAAAAGCATGGTGTGTGCCAACGCGGGTGTCGAGGTTGCCGATATAGAAGCGGAGAGTGCGGCCGATGAGAAAAGGAATGAGGTGTTTAAGGCCTAGCGATTCTGCTAGGGGGGTTCTAGGCAATTCTTTAAATTCCTTAATAAAGCTAAGCTCAATCAGGGGCGCGAACCCAAGGATCGCAGTGATTTCAGGAATGGAGGCTGCTACATGTGATGCGATGAAAGCACCACGTGAAAGGCCTGCAACGCCAAGTTTACCATCGATGAGGGCGCCTTGCAGCTTGAGATTGTGAATAACACTTTTTACTTTTTCAACAAAGGGAGTGACTAAATCTCTTCCTAGAGAGATCTCTTCTGCCCAGGCGGACATGGCATGAATGGCAGGTAGGTTGGGTCCATGTGCAGGTAGATCTAATGAGAAAATTCTGAAACGGAATTGATTGAGGAAGCTGGCTGGTTGATTGTAAGGATCTACTTGAAGACTTTCTTCAGCGGACAGTCCGAAGTAGAAGAGCGTGGGGAGAGGGCCCTTGTCGATGTCAGGACCTAAATAATAGCTTTCACCAAACTGTTTCATGACGTTGTTGCGGGTGGTTTGCGTCGTCTTGGACGTTTCGAGCGTCTTCTTGTTTTTGGACGGTCGGTTGAGGTATAAGTCGTATACCATTCGTCGTAGACCATTTTTAATCCGGGTTCTAAAGCTGCGCGCACGTTCAAAAATTGGAGTGCCATACCAAAATCTGGATCGCTTGGAATGCGCAGCCTTGATCCTTTTCTTTTTTCAATTGGAGTTAAACGGTATTGCGCTGTGAGAATGGCACCTGTGCTTGCGCGTAATCTGCGTGGCAATAAAAAGAAAGGGTGGAAGACCTCATGGATGAGATGATGACTCTCATTGTGGATTTCTCCTAGATGGGGGTGTCTTTCTCTATCCGTGTAGCGAGTTTGTATCCGTTTTTGGAGGATGGGAAACAAAAGAGCTGCAAGAAGAATAGGCCTTTCCAACAGGGGGTTGCCCGGCTCGTGAAATGTGGTGTCAATTTCTTCTAAATAAGAGTAAATTTCTTGCCCTTCACTCCCTTCCATATTGTGTGTGAGAGTGGGCATCATGAGCTGAAGAAGGCCATGCTCTGTCATCAATCTAAGGAAGGATTGCGCAGCTCCCGATTCTAACATGCGGAGGAGTTCTTCTAAAATTCGAGCAGGAGAGCTTTTGATGATTTCGCTTCTACATTCAAGAAGAGCAATTTTTGCATCGGGATCGATTTCTAAACCAAATCTTGCTTGGAATTTGATGAGACGGATCATCCGTACAGGATCTTGTTTAAAGCGAAGAAAGGGTTGACCAATTGTGCGGAGATATTTTCTCTGGATATCAGGATATCCTCCCACATAGTCGATGATAGCTTGAGTCAAAGGATCATAAAAGAGGCCATTAATTGTAAAATCGCGTCTTAGAGCATCTTCTTCTGGTGAGCCCCAGACATTGTCGCGAATGATAAGCGCATCGGTTTCATTGTCTCCTGAACGAAACGTGGAGACTTCCAAAATTTTATGACCGAAACGAACATGAGCTAGACGGAATCTTTTTCCAATTAGAATTGAATTTCTAAATAATTTTTTTATTTCTTCAGGGCTTGCTGAAGTTGAAATATCAAAATCTTTGGGTTTTTTTTGTAATAAGAGATCTCGTACGCTTCCACCGACTAGATAGGCGACAAATCCCGCTTCGTGGAGTTTTTTAATCACATAAAGGGCGTGCTCGTCTACTTTATTGATCTCTAAGAGATGTTCATCAAAAGGGTAAACTTTCTGTTTCACTAGCAGCTGCTTTGAAAGAGATTGCGAAAGGTTCACCTTACTCTAGATGATTTAAAAAGTCAATTGATTCGCGGTTCTTTTCTAGGAAAGGCTTTTTCCAGTAATAATGATTTAGAAGAAAAGAAGCATCCCGACCCGTCATCAAATAAGCAATAAAGAGAGCTTCGATGCTAGCAAGCCCATGAGGTTCGTTCTGTGCGCGAGGATAGGCGGTCGTAATACTCGAAGGGATGCTGCGACATTCAAAATGATGGGGAGCTTTAAGGCTGTTTAACATGACTGCTGCATAGCGCCAGGTTGCATCGATCAAAAAAACTCCATAGGAGGCGTCGTTTTTTGTTAAGGTAGGGGCGTCAGGGGTTAGAAGGATATAATTGTTTAGAGGGGGTAAAGGATCTGTAGGGTAGGTAAAAAACTTAAAATCTTCTCGAGATTCTAGTCCGCGTAGACTGCATTTTTTAAGGTTTTCTTTGCGATGTCGCAAAATAAGTGTGGGAGTAAATAAAATCATTTTTTATATAGTAAGGTAATGAACTTATTTCGCTAAAAATTTCCAAAAATTTAAGCCCCATATTTTAGCGAAGTGAGCCTGTTTTCCGGAGGTGTTTTTTGCGCATTATTTTTGTTTTTTTCTTAAGTATGCACCTGTTTCTGGCAGCTGCCGAATGGAGAAGTGATTATGAAGAGGCTTTGCGTGTAAGTAAAGAGAATAATCAACCGCTTTTACTCGTTTTTATAGGTGAAGAGTGGTGTCCATGGTCGCAAAAGCTTGATGCTGAAGTGCTTTCTCATTCTCAATTTTTACAAGAACTCGACCAGTTTGTCCTCGTTCGAATGAATTTGGCTCAATTCGCCGGGCCGGAAGAAAGGGTGTGTCGCCTTAAGGAGAAATATCAGATTCAGGAGATTCCTTCTCTTGTTGTGTTCACTTCCTTAGGCGAAGAGATGGCAAGAGTGGGTTATATGCCTCTTCAGCCTTTAGAATTTGCAACGCTTTTTAAAGAGATAAAAAATAGTTATGAAGAGATCTCACAAGCTGATCTGAAAAATTTAGGAATTGATAAGTTAAAAGAATTGTATATGGCTTCTTTGAAGTACGGATTTAATCAATATCGCTATGAAATCTTGGCAGCCGGGCTTCAACTCGATAAAACTCCTTTTTTTCTTTTGGAAAAGTATAAACTTCTTATTGAAGATGGAAAAATGAAAAAAGCAGAGGCTCTTGCTGTAAGAAAAGAATTGGTTAAACGAGATCCTAAAAATGGTTATGGAGTTCATCGCACCTTAGCAATTGTTGATTTTCATAAACTGTCAAATCGATATCGACTTCGCAAAAAACCAGATGAAGTTGTAAAGCCTCTTCTCGATTATATAAAAAAATTTGGATCCAGCGATGAAGAGCATCTTTGGAAAATCGAAATGATGATCGCGCAATTTTACTTCAGCCGGGATAAAGTGGAGACAGCGCTCATGCATGCTGAGAGATCGTATCAGGTAGCTCCAGAAGCCTTTAAAGAAGAGATTTCTCAATCCATTGATTTTCTAAAAACAAAATTGGGATAGGTTCATGACAAAAGGGGTCCTGGTAGCAACCGATCAAAAAGAGGAGTGGTTGTTGCCGTGGTGGTGGGAAGCTTATTCTCGCTTTAATGCATTTCCGGTCACATTTGTTGATTGGGGAATGTCTGAGAAGGCGAAAGAATGGTGTAGAGCAAGAGGGACTTTGATTTCGGCGCGTGTAGATTCTACATTTTTTTCTGAAGCATCCCCTTCTCCTCGGATACAAAATGCGATTGAAGTGTTTAGAGCCTTTTTTTTATCAGATGTTCGTCCTTATTGGTTTAGTAAACCAGTTGTCATGAAGGATTCCACCTACGAAACGACCCTTTGGCTCGATCTTGATTGCGAAGTATTAGCCCCCCTTGATGCGTTATTTGAATATGCATCCTCTCCGGCAGGGGTTGGGATCGCGCGCGATACAGAAGTGAGTGAGGCTCGCAATATAGAGATCGGAATTCTAAATGAGGGCGAAACTCTGTATAATTCTGGCGTTGTCGTCTTTAGAAAAGATTCACCATTGATTGCAGAATGGGCAGAAGTTTGTTTAAGAGATCATCACGATTTTTTTGGAGATCAGAGCGTTCTTTCTTATCTTATCCGAGATAGGAAATACGAAATTGTAGAGCTTCCTGATGTTTATAATTGGCATATGTCAAGAGGCTTTCATTTTAGTGCTCAGATTGTTCATTGGGTCGGCACTTGGGGAAAGACGTTTATTAAGCAGCATGGAGGGCTTCGACCCTTCCTTAACCAAGCGTTTGGTGAGAAGTGATCTTGATCAACTCTTTGGGGATTTCGAAAAGAAATGTGGAAGGCTCGCTATTCATTTCTTTCCCATAACGTTTACGGCGTCGTGCCATGCTAAGCGTCAGATGCTTTTTAGCTCGCGTCATAGCGACATACATCAGTCTACGTTCCTCCTCAAGTCCATTTTCTTCAGCACTCTTTTCATGAGGAATAATATGATTTTCCAAGCAGACGAGGAAACAGGCGGTAAATTCTAACCCCTTAGCGCTATGAAACGTCATGAGCGAGACTTTATCGTCCTTCACTTCTTTGTTCGTGTAATGGAACCTTTCTTGATCTAGAAGTGTATTTTCCAAGAAGTGAGAAAGTGAGGGGTGTTCCTCTTCTTTTTCATATTCTCCGAGAGCTTCTTGGCAATAGAGGACATTTTCCCACTTAAAAGCGCGCATCTTATCGCTCTTGACTTCCTCCATAATCGCTTTTTTGTAGTTAATCTCTTTAACAAACCATTCGAAAGCTTCTTTCATGGGAACTGTTTTGAATTTTTCTTGAGCCGTTTTGATGAGTGTAACGAAATGCTCAATACCAGAGATGGCTCGTTCTGAGAGTTCCGCTGGCAGGGGATTTCTCAGCACGTCCCAGAGGGGTTTGTTCTCTTTGCGATTGATCTGTGTTAGGTGGTCGAGCGTTTGCTCTGATATTCCCCTGCGAGGGACATTGATAATTCGCAGTAGAGCTTCTTGATCGAGGGGATTTGCAATCACTTTGAGAAAAGCAATTAGGTCTTTAATTTCGCTTCTTTCAGCAAACTCTGTTCCTCCAAATACTTGATAGGGGATGCCTCTTTTCCATTCACCCTCTTTTTCCCAGGCAGCTTGCATAAGGGCTGCTTCAAAAGGACGTGCTAGGATGTTTGAGCGGTAAAGAATTGCCATTTCATTCCACGGGATGTTATAAGTTTTGCGCATCCAGATCAGCCTTTGGACAACAGATTGAGCTTCTTCTATATCTGTTGGAGCGTGGAACATGACAATGGGGTCACCAATGTCTTTGTTGCTCCAGAGCTGTTTTTGATGTCTTTCCTGGTTGTTTTTAATCACGCTGTTGGCGGCGTTAAGTATTGTTGGCGTCGAGCGATAATTTTGTTCGAGTTTAATTTTTGTGGTGCAGGGGAAGTCTAAAATATTTTTTACCTCAGCACCTCTCCATCTGTAGATAGATTGATCGTCATCGCCTACAACGCAAAGGTTGTTGTGTTGTGCACTTAACAGTTCAGCTAAACGGTACTGTACAGGATTTGTATCCTGATATTCATCGATCATGATGTAGCGGTACTTCTCTTGGTAGATTTTCAAAACTTCTGGAAATTCTTCAAAAAGCTGAACGGTAAGAGAAAGCAGGCTATCAAAGTCTACAGCATTATAAGCACGCATACAGATCTGAAGTTTGCTAAAAAGGTCTTGAGTAAAACGACTATGCCAATCTCCTTCATCCTGAGGAGTGGTTCCTTTAGATTTTGCAAAAGAAATTTTTGATATTGTTTGTTCTAGAGAAGGGAGGTCTCCTTCGTGCTCCAAAATCCTGCGAGCAATTCCCTTTGTAAGCCGTTTTACGTCTTGTTCGTCATAAAGGCTAAATTCCTTAGTATAACCAAGGTAGGGGATCTCTTTTCTCAGAATACGGCAACAGAAGCTGTGAAAAGTGTTAAGAGTAATTTGCTTGGCTGTTTTTTTGTCGAGCATTCTACCCACTCTTTCGCGCATTTCAAGAGCTGCTTTATTTGTGAAGGTAAGCCCTAAGATCGCGTTTGGGTCTACTTTTTTGGCCTGGATTAAATGATAAATTCGATAGGTTAGAACGCTTGTTTTGCCACTGCCGGCACCGGCTAAAATTAGGACACGCCCCTCTGTTGTTTCGACGGCTCTTTGCTGTTCCTGATTGAGAGACTGCATAATAACCTGAGTTTGAAAAAACCCCCGAGAATGTAGCAATCAGGGTCTTAGGGGACTTTTGCGAGTAAAAGCTTCATTTCCTCTAAGATAGCGCTTTCGACCAAATTTTTGGAAGATAAGCGTGGCGAGACATTAATTTCTAGATCTCTTGGAAATAGATAAGAGGAGGTTCGAAAAAACTCTCTAATTACTCTTTTAAATCGATTTCGATCATGAGCCTTTCCAAATTTTTTTGACACAGTAATGCCAAGACGTGGGCGCAAAGCTCTGCCACGGCGGTAGTCAATAGAAATGCATGCCCCTGAAATACGACTCCTTTCTCTAAGGAGACCTTGGAAATGTCTGCTGGATAGAATACGTGCCGATTTTGGAAAATGGCAAGAATTATTTATACAGTCAGCGTTTTTCGTCCTTCGCGGCGACGTTTGTTGACGATTTTTCTGCCTTTGGCAGTTTTCATTCTTTTGCGAAATCCCCATGTTGTTTGACGCTTTCTTTTGCTAGGTTGGTAGGTGGATTGTCTTCCCATCGCTTCCTCGGTTTTAAATTTTTTTTCTAACATAAAGTCTACTCCAAAGACTTAAAATCGGGCAATAAGAATCTACATGTTGCTTAAAATTCTGAAGTTTTGTATAAACTAACTTTCGTTATAATTTTTAGGAACTCCTATGAAACACAGAGCTTCAGTTAAAGCTGATCCTTCTAAAGGTGATAAGATCGTCCGCCGAAAAGGGCGCGTTTACGTAATCAATAAAATTGACCCCAATCGTAAGCAGAGACAAAAAGGTCCTGCTCGTAAAAAGTGAGAAACTATGGCTACAAAATCCTCTATTGCAAAACAAAAACGCCGTGAGCGCCTTGTTAACCTGAAGTGGGAAAAAAGACAACAACTCAAAGCGATTGTCCTTGATATGACAAAGAGCGATGAAGATAGACTTACAGCGCAGAATACGCTGAATAAAATGAGCAAAAATTCTTCCCCTGTTCGTCTGCGCAATCGTTGTCAGCTTACAGGTCGTTCTAGAGGCTTTCTGCGTAAATTTAAATTGTCACGGCTTTGTTTCCGCGAGATGGCTAACAGCGGTCTTATTCCCGGGATCGTGAAAGCTAGCTGGTAGTCTCGATTGCGATTTGCGCAGAGATTTTGTTGCAATTCCTCTCTGCGCACAAGTTAGGTTTTCAATAAACTTATAGGAATTTTGTGATTCTTGAAAAGTTGTTCAAGCTTGAGAGGCATCGCACAACCCCGAGAAGGGAGATGCTTGCTGGGCTTACAACTTTCTCAACACTGGCTTATGTCATGGTGGTCAATCCGATGATCATGGCAGATGCCGGGATGGATTTTGCATCCGCAATGGTCGCAACGATCGTCACCTCTTTTATCGCCACTCTTTTCATGGGTCTTTTTGCCAACTATCCTTTCGCGTTGGCTCCGGGAATAGGGATGGCAGCATATTTCACTTATTCTGTTGTCTTGGGTAATAATCTTCCGTGGCAGACAGCTCTCGGTATTGTTTGCATTGCAGGACTTGCGCTTCTTTTGCTTTGGGTTTTTAGATTGCGCGAACTCATTATTAAAGCTATTCCTTTGGGGTTAAAAGTGGGGGCCACCGCAGGTGTTGGCCTTTTTCTTGTATTAATTGGATTAAAAAACGCAAAAATTATTGTAGCGCATCCCCAGACGCTTCTAACTTTGGGCAATCCTCTTGCTCCTGAAAGTCTTCTTTCTGGGTTGGGTATTGTGGTCATCGCAGCACTTATGGCGCGACGCATTCAGGGAGCGATTTTGATTGGCATCTTGATGAACTGGGCTTTGGGTCTGATTTTGGGTTTGGTTTCCTGGAAAGGGGCAATTGGATTGCCCAATTTTGATTTACATACTTTCTTAAAGCTTGACATTTCAAGTGCTCTTTCACGTGATTTGTGGATGATTAGCTTTTCATTTCTTTTTATTTGTTTGTTTGATACGGCAGGGTCTCTTATGGGGCTTGCTCATCAAGGTCACTTTTTGAATAAACAAGGAGAATTGCCCCGTCTGCGCAAGGTGCTTCTTCCGGACATTGTTGGTACGCTGCTTGGCTCCACATTGGGATCTTCTGCTTCAGTGGTCTATCTTGAATCGGCCTCGGGAATTGCAGCCGGCGGTAGAACAGGGCTCACTGCGGTTGTCGTTGCGGGTTTAATGCTGCTTTCGCTGTTTTTTGAGCCGCTTGCATCCTCCATTCCCATTTTCGCGATTACTCCTGTATTAGTGATTATTGGCGCGATGATGCTCCGCTCTGTTGTTCAGCTGAATTGGGAAGACCCTTCTGATTATATCCCTTGCTTTATCACTGTTATTGGGATCCCTTTGACTTATAGTATTGGTACTGGGATAGGTCTTGGCATGATTCTTTATCCTATCTGCAAGCTTTTGGCCGGCAGGATGCGTGAAGTGCATTGGCTTGCTTGGATTTTAGCTCTTCTTTTTGCCCTTAAGTTTGCTCTCGACGGATAATTAACTTTTCTGGTATACGTTTGCTTTTGATGAGGTGACGTATGACGTATGATCAGCTGAAGAAAATGGATACAAAAGAATTTGAATTACCCGAGACTGTCTTTGTTTGGGATATTGAAAATCGTGTTTTTCAATCTCTTGTTTTACAGTGTTTAGCGCGCATTGAGGGGATAGCGCTTCTTGAGGGGAATCTTTTTGACTCGCTTCTTGGCAGAGATTGCGGAGAGAGAGTAAAAGGGATCTACGTCGAACAAGAGCAAAAGAACCATGCTGTTAGTGTTAAGGTCGAAGTCAATATCGCCTATGGCGTTTGCATTCCTGAAAAAGCTGAGGAAATCCAGTCAAAAGTAACAGAAGAAATTAATCGGCTGACAGGGTTGCGGGTCGGTTGTGTCCACGTTATTTTCAAAAATCTTGTCGGGCCTCATATCGTAGAAAAAGAGAATAGGCTCGCCTTAGAAATGTAAATTCTTTAGCCCTCTCTTTTGGATTTACAGCTCACCCGGATTTTGTATTAAAAAAATCTTTAATAGATGCGAGATCCTTTTTAGTAATTCCCTTAACAGAAAGAATCTCTTCATCAGAGGCTTCGCTTAGTTTTTTTAAACTACTGAAGTGACGAAGTAGGCGATTGCGTTTGACAGAGCCGATGCCAGGGATGTCGTCAAGAGATGTCTTGACAATGCGTTTTTGTCGACGTTTGCGGTGAAAAGTGATAGCAGTGCGATGCGCTTCATCTCGGATTTTTTGAAGGAAGAAGAGAAGTGGAGATTTGGCATCGAGGTGGATCGGTGTTGGGTTATGAGAGAGAAAGATCCTCTCAAGGGTCATTCCTTTGTCATGACGCCCTTCCTCTTTGGCAAGCGAGATCACATCAACAGAGGCGATATCAAGTTCCTTAAACACGTCAAGTGCGACGTTAAGTTGTCCTTTTCCTCCATCGACGATGATAAGGTCGGGAAGATCTTCTGCTTCTTTAGCACGCATCAGATGTCTTGAAAGTGCTTGTCGCAGTGCTCCATAATCGTCAGATACGGCAATGTCTTTGATCTTAAAAAGACGCATCCGTTTTTTGTCTTGTTCTCCGGAAGTAAATGCAACCATAGATGCAACAGGATCACTGCCTGAGATGTTGGAAGTATCAAAACATTCAATTCTTTTGGGGAAACGATTAAGTTTGCAAGTTTCTGCAAGATCAAGAAGGATTTTTTCTTTGAGATCTTCGTGATGTTTTTCTTGCGTATACAAAATTTTTGCATTGTGTAAGGCCAGATCGACAAGAGAGCGTTTTTTGCCGATATGAGGTGTGATAATTTTGACATTGAGAATCTCTTCAAGAAGATCTGCATCAGAAAGGGAGGTTGGGAGAAGAATCTCTTCCGGGAGATTGTGAAGCTCTTTGTAGTGTTGTAATAAGAACGAGCTCAGGAGTTCCTCATCATTTTCTGCGACTTGATTGAAGGTGTAATGTTCCGATCCAATAAGATTTCCTTCTCGGAAGATGAGCTGGACAAGCATCACCTCATCGAAGGAGCGATAAAGAGCAAAAGCGTCACAGTTTTTTTCTGCTTTGACACTTAGATTGCCATGTTGCAAAACGTTTTCAATTTGCCGAATTGTTGAAAGAAGCGCGGCAGCTTTTTCAAATTCAAGTTGATCAGAAGCCTCTTGCATTTCTTTTTTTAATGTTTTTAGGATTTCCTTATCCTGTCCTTTGAGAAATTTTATAGCTCCTTGAAGAAAGGATTGATACTCTTCCTGTGTGCATTTACCAACGCACGGAGCAATGCAGCGTTTGATGGAATAGAGGAGACAGGGTCTACGACGTCGTTTGAGCTCTTCATCAGAACATTGACGCAGAGGAAAGAGGCGAGTCAGAAGTTCAAAAGTTTGACGCGCAGCATAGGCTGTCGTGTAAGGTCCAAAGTAAAGTCCATCATCTTTAGGTTTCCCTTTATATCGGATCAATCGAATCATCGGCCAAGGGTGCTTGTTGTTGATCATGAGGCTGATGAAAGTTTTATCGTCTTTTAAAAGGGCGTTAAATTTTGGTAGATGACGTTTGATGAGTGTATTTTCAAGGATGAGAGCCTCTTTTTCTGTGGGAACAACAATTGTATCAATTGATGCAACTTGAAGTGCGAGGAAGGGGACCATGGGACGACCATCTCTTCCTGGGATGAAGTATTGCTTGATCCGGTTTTTAAGATTTTTTGCTTTGCCAACATAGATAACAGCGCCCTCCTCATTTTTCATAAGGTAGACGCCAGTAGTGGTTGGAAATTCAGATTTCAAAAAGGCTGAGCTGTCTTTGCAAAGGGGTTTTGGTCTTTTTTTCAAGCTTATGTAAGATCTCCTGAGCTCTTTTTAATACAATAGAGGGTAATCCTGCAAGACGTGCAACATGGATTCCGTAACTTTTGTCTGCGCAGCCTTCAACGATTTTGTGTAAAAAAACAATGCCGGATTCTGTTTCTTGTATGGCTACGTTGTAATTCACAGCGCCTGGAATGTGTTTTTCCATCTCTGTGAGCTCCAAATAGTGGGTGGCAAAGAGAGTTTTTGCTGACTTTCCCTCTTGTGTAAGGAGATATTCTGCAACTGCCCAAGCAATAGAGACACCATCATATGTGCTAGTTCCTCTTCCGATTTCATCGAGAATGACAAGAGATTTATTCGTTGCATTATTTAGAATGTTAGCGGTTTCTGCCATTTCAACCATGAAGGTGGACTGTCCGCGTGCAAGATCGTCAGATGCTCCAATGCGGCTAAATACTTTATCGATGATTCCAATGTGAGCATGTTTGGCGGGAACGTAGGAGCCAATTTGCGCAAGAATGGCAATAAGAGCGGCTTGTCTAATGAAAGTAGATTTGCCTGCCATGTTCGGTCCAGTAATCATCATAAGGCGATTTTTTTCTTGATCAAGATGAATGTCATTGGGAATAAAGGGATCGGGAAAAATAGACGCCTCAATCACAGGATGACGTCCATCTTTTACTGCAAAAATAGAACTCTCATCGATGATAGGGCGGACATAATTGTATTGCTTTGCAACAAGAGCTAAGGAGAGAAGCGCATCGAGTTTTGCAATTTGTCTTGCAAGTGTGCGAATGATTGCAGCAGCATCTGTAATTTCTAAACGCAGTGTATGAAAAAGTTTTTCCTCTATTTGAGAAATTTTTTCTTCAGCAGTTAAGACTTTGTGTTCATAGTCTTTGAGCTCAGGTGTTACAAATCTTTCCGCATTAACAAGAGTTTGTCGTCTTTCAAAATGAGCGGGAATATTACCCGATTGTCCACGACTAACTTCGATGTAATAACCAAATGCTCTTGTAAAACTTACCTTCAAAGTCTTAATTCCAGTTTCTTCTCGTAACTGTACTTGATAATTGGCAATCCAAGATCGACTATCGGTGGTGTAAACGCGTAACTCATCGAGCGTTGCATCAAATCCTTCTTTAAAAATTCCACCATCGCTCACTCTAAGAGGAGGACTCTCGACAATTGCATTTTTAATTTTTAAAGTAATATCGGGGAGTTCTTCTAATTTTTCAAAAGATCCGATTTTTTCTAGATGTGTATTAACATTGGGGATCTCCTCTAAAGAGAGTTGAAGGCCCAAAAGATCGCGTGGACTTGCAAAGCCAGTTTCAATGCGCATGATCAGCCGCTCAAGGTCACGAATTTGCTCAAGTGTTGAAGAAAGAGCGTAGCGCTCTTTATAAGCGATGAGTGCTGCGATTGCATGTTGCCGCTCTGTAATCTCACTTACTGAAAGTAAAGGATGTACGAGCCACTCTTTGAGTAAACGTCCTCCCATAGGCGTTGCTGTTTTATCTAGAAGATGCAAAAGGGTATGCTTGTCTTGTCCTTCATGTAAAGGTTCTGTGAGTTCAAGATGGCGTTGTGTTGCTCTATCGATTGCCATGAAAGTGCCAGATTCCTCTTTTTGAAGAATTTTAACATGGTCAACCTTGAGGCTTAAGTCGTGAAGTACATAGTTAAGAAGCGCCCCCGCAGCATTAATTGCTGCAATCATTCCTTTTAATCCAAACCCATCTAGACTGTGCAGTTGAAATTGTTTTAAGAGAATATCTGTGCAGGTTTTATGGTCAAAATACCAGTCTTCTTTAGAACAAACTGAGGGGATCTCTCCCAGAAGGAAAGGGTAATTTTTTTTGCATTTTTCAGAAATGAGAAGCTCTGAAGGGCGAAGGCGAGCGAGCTCGTCACCCAAATTTTTGACCTGATCAAACTCCATGGCCCGAAAATCAGCTGTCGTTAAATCAAGAACACACAAGCCAAAGTAGTTATTTACTTGAGTCAGTGCGGCTAGGTAGTTATTTCTTTTTTCCGAAAGAAGACTCGAGTTGACAACCGTTCCAGGTGTGATGATTCGAACGATTTCTCTTTTTACAAGCCCTTTGACGAGTTTTGGATCTTCGATTTGTTCTGCGATTGCTACTCTGTAACCTTTTGCAACGAGTCGATCGATATAATTTTCAGAAGCGTGGAAAGGCACTCCGCTCATGGGAACATCTTGTCTTTTCGTTAAAGTCAGATTCAGCTCTTTTGCCATTAAGACGGCGTCATCATAAAAAGTTTCGTAAAAGTCGCCGAGTCTGAAAAAGAGGATGGTTCCAGGTGAGGCATTTTTGCAGGCATGCCATTGCGCCATCATAGGAGAGAGTTGTTGTGTTGTTGTCATTTTTTTAAAAACTTACTTAACCAGTTAGAGGAGGATTGCTCATTAGGGTGATTTTCAGGAGCTTGTTGCGTAAATCTTGTTGAAGCGCACGTAGAGGGGACAATCTCATTAAGCGCGCGTTCTACCTGCTTTTGGCAGCTGTGGCACCAAAGTTGAAGAAGCTTTAGTTCTTCTTCAAGATCTTTAAGATGAGATAAGATCTCATCAACAGATTCATTGCCTTTTTTTTGTAAGCGGGAAGGGGGCGTATTCGCTTGTTGAGCTGCGAGTTTGAGTTCAAAGATGCGAATGAGAAGAGGGATCATGACTTTTTTAATTTGAGCGCGTAATTGACCTAAGTTGGGATCATTATGCGGTGGTAGCCGTTTGTCGATAAAATCACTGTTTGGTGTTCCTAAACCTGAATGCATAAAACCTCTTTACCCGACTCAATCGTATCTGAATTTAGATTTATTTTAAAGACTTTTTTAAGGAAATCCTATAATCTGGATGTATGGTCATGTATCAGAAAGAGAGTCTTGAACTTCTTAGGCAAAGGATCGACCTCATTGAGGTTGTCACTCCGCACCTTGAACTTAAGCGAACGGGAGCTTCCTACAAAGCGTGCTGTCCCTTTCATAATGAACAATCTCCTTCTTTTGTGATTCAGAAAGGGGAGAACCATTACCATTGCTATGGATGCGGGGCGCATGGAGATGCGATCGCTTTTATGATGAATCATTTAAAAATGAGTTTTACAGACGCAATAGAAACTTTGGCGGAGCGTTTTCAAGTGCATTTAGAAAAAAGCGAAGGAGGAGAAGAGAAAAAAGGTCCTGGGAAGACGGCATTAAAAGAGGCGCTTGAAAAAGCATGTCAATTCTACCAATTTCTTCTCCTTCATACAGAAGAGGGGAGAGCTCCTTTGGCGTACCTATATAAACGAGGCCTTACGTTGGACTTTATTCGTCGCTTTCGCATTGGATTTTCCCCAGAGGAGCCCCATCTGCTTCAACGCATTTTGGAAGCCCAGAACGTTACTGTTAATGTGATGGAGCAAGCAGGGCTTGTTAAGGTCGCAGCAAATGGTAAAATACGAGACTTTTTTTCTGATAGAATCATGTTTCCCATTTGCAACGGCATGGGAGGTGTGATTGGGTTTTCAGGAAGAAAATTTAAAGAGGAAACTTATGGAGGGAAGTATATTAATACCCCAGAGACGCCTCTTTTTAAAAAGTCGCAGACGTTGTATGGCCTGAGTTATTCCCGTTCAAGAATTGCTAAAGAGAGACGAGCGATCATCGTTGAGGGGCAAATCGATGCACTGCGTCTTATTGATAGCGGTTTTGACTATACGGTTGCAGGCCAGGGAACGGCATTTGGCGAGGGGCATGTAAAAGAGCTCGTGCAGCTTGGCGTGCATCATGTTTTTCTTGCTTTAGACGGCGATGATGCAGGAGCTGAAGCAGCTATTAAGATCGGAAATCTTTTTCAAAAGAAGGGGGTTGAGGTTTCTGTTGCGGTTCTTCCTCCACGATCTGATCCCGATACTCTTTTAAAAGATTTTGGCCCCCAATTTTTTGAGCGACTTCTTAATGAAAGCACTGATTATTTGACCTTTTTTTATACGCGCCTCTCGCAGAAGCTTGATGTAGACTCCCCTTCGAAAAAAAATGAACTTGTGAGCACAATTGCGGAGCACGTGCGCTCATGGGAGGAGCCTTTGATGGTGCATGAGAGTCTTCGTAAACTTGCAGCAATTGCCAAGGTCCCAGAAAATATATTAAATATCGGTTCTATGCCCGAAGTTTTTTTCAAGACAACAGGCAAGGTGAATTTTACAGGGATTGATCCTGATCGAATCTTGGAAATTGATCTTCTTCGTTGGCTTCTTCTTTTAGGACAAAGTCAGCCCCGATTCATTGAAATTGTGCAGATGAATCTAACGGAATCTCATTTTCGAACGCCCGCGTGTCGCCATCTTTTTTCTCTTTATTTAGAAAAGCCGCGTGATCTTTTTTCCCTCGCAGTGGATATGGAAGAAGAAGGGGGGCAAGCGCTTTTAGATGAGATTATGCTCAAGAAAGTGAATATGCAGAAGGCTGAAGAAAATCTTATCGAGACTATAAAAAAGATTTTACTAAGAGAGTGGATGGCGCAAAGAGAGCGCATCAAGATGAAAATTCATAGCGGTCAATGCACAGATGATGAAGCCCTAGAGCTCGCTAAACAGTTCGACTCCCTAAGAAAGAGTCCACCAGAAGTTGCTCTACCAGTTTATACCGCTTCCACTTGAAAAGCACTCACAAGCCATGCGATTTTAAATAGGTCACAATTCGGGGTTAAAACTGGATCAAAGTTGGGGCAAGGTCACTGCTCATTTTTTATATTCTTTTCCCAAAAAACATAACCCTCTCCGTCGTAAGCTCCAAGAACGATTAATTGAGTTTCCAAAACAATGCGTTCCATTATATTTATCCTTGGATTTTGCTGAAATCTAGGAGGGTTTCGAAGAGGGCGAAGATTTTCTGTAAAAGAGCGATGCGGTTGTTGCGCAGCTCTAAGTCATCTGCCATGATTTTGACGGTGTCGAAAAGGTGGGCGATGTGAGGCTGCAGGGCAGCGATATGCCCGCAAGCATCTGCATAGCGTCTTTCTTTTAATGCTGCATCCCAGGGCTTTTCAAGCCGAGAGAGCGCTTCCACAAGAGCGATCTCTGCAGCTTCTTTTGCAAGAAGGGGGTTAAAAGAGGCTTTTTCTGCCTTATCTAGCTGCCCTTTTGCGCGCTTATACACCTCAAAGAGTTTAGCAAAAGCATCTCCGCTTTTGCGGAACTCGTGCAGCGCTTTGACTTTACAATATTGATCGTAAGGATCGAAGCATAAGCCTTGTAAAACTGCTTCAATCTCATCTTTTTTGAATCCCTCATCCTCAAAGACGCTTTTTACACGATGGGTAAGAAAGTGAAGGGGCTCATCGCTTAAAAATGGAGAGAGGTTGAGCAGAAGCTCATTTTCAATGAGGATTTTGATGATGCCAAAAGCCCCGCGGCGTAATGCATAAGGATCACTTGATGACGTTGGTTTAAGACCCACTTTGAAGTAGGAATTTAAGTTGTCGATCTTATCTGCGAGGCTGAGGATGATGCCGCTTGGAGTGTGAGGAAGTTCCCCTTTTTCTCTGCGTGGCATCCAATGCTCTTCAATTGCAGAAGCCACTTCAGGATCCTCTTTTTGCGCAAGTGCGTAGTATTTACCAACTGTCCCTTGTAGCTCAGGAAATTCTCCGACAAGAGCTGTTGCAAGATCTGCCTTACAAAGAAGCGCTGCTCGTGCGACTTTTTCTGAGTCTGCTATTGTTAAAGCATCATTTAATGCTCCTGCAACGGAGAGGATGCGCATTACCTTGTCCAGCATTGATCCGAGTTCTTTTTGAAAGGTCATGATTTTCAGTTTATTGTTGAACTCGACAAGTGGTGTTTTTATATCTTGATCGTAGAGAAAAACACCGTCGGAAAGGCGTGCTGAGAGCACTTTTTGGTTGCCTCTTCTGATCAGGTCGTTAGGGGTGTTGTCGGCTGTAATGACGAAAGTATTTTTAAGGTTGCCACTTGCATCTGCCAGGGGAAAATATTTTTGATGCTCAACCATTTCAGAAATTAGCACTTCAGGAGGAGCTTTTAAGAAGTTAGCAGCAAAAGTTGCGTGCATCAGTTGTGGCCATTCAACAAGATGCAGGACAAGGCTAAGTACTTTTTGTTCTTCAAGAACGTGTCCTTGAACTTCTGTTTCGATTGTTCTTAATTGTTTTAAGATTGACTCTTTTCGTTCCTCGATATCTGCCATGACATACGCTTGACGTAGAGCATTCAGGTAATCTGCCGGTTCTTTAATCACAATCTGTTTGGGAGAGAGTTGTGCATGACCATAAGAGGTTTGTCCCGATTCAATATTTCCTACTTGGAAGGGAATCACGTGTTTACCGAAAAGAGCAACAATCCAGTGTAGAGGACGTGCGTAACTGATGTCGAGATCTGCCCAACGCATTTTTTTTGGGAACTCTAGGCCAAGGATGATTTTTGGCAAGTTGTCGGAGAGAAGTTTAGAAGTTGCTTTTGCAGGTTGAGAGAGATGCACATGAATGTAATTGTTTTGGATTTTGACTTCTTTGACTCTACCTTCTTGCACATCGCTTAAAGTGATGTTGCCAACTCCTGCAGATTTTAGAAACCCTGCTCCTTGAGGTGTCAACTTACCGCTTTCATCAAAAGCTGCATTGAGTGCCGGGCCTCTTTTTTCTACAGATTTTGAAGCTATGCCCTCGCTTAGATTTTTGACAAAAATCGACAGACGGCGGGGTGTGCCGTACACGGATAAACGTTCATAAGAGAGCTCATGAGAGTCAAGAAGCGCGCGAATGGCGCGTTCAAGGTGAGTACAGCCAATGGGCACGAAAGTTGCAGGGAGCTCCTCGGAGCCAATTTCTAAAAGCAAATCTCGTTTTTTTGTCGGGTCAAATGCTTCTTCAGGCGGTTTCAAAAAAACTGGATGGGGAGGGAGTGTTTTTTTCAGTAGAGGAAAACCGAGTTTTTCTCGAGAGGTTAAGTACTCCATCGCGATGAGACGTGCAAGATCGCGGATCCGTCCAATGTAACCTGTCCTCTCTGTTACGGAGATTACACCGCGCGCGTCGAGGATATTAAAAGCGTGGGAAGCTTTGATCACAAAATCATAAGCTGGAATCGGTAGGTGAAGACCGATCATAGTCTTTGCTTCTCTTTCAAAGTCATCAAAATGTCGCTGCCACATTTCTGTCGTCGCTACATCGAAATTGTAGGTGCTCCACTCTACTTCATTGCGGTGGATGATGTCGCGCAGCGTAAGCTCTTCATTCCATTTGACGTCGAACATGTTATCGACATTTTGAATGTACATCGCAAGGCGCTCTAATCCATAGGTAATTTCAACAGAGATGGGGTTTAAAGGTAGGCTGCCGACCGCTTGAAAATAGGTAAACTGCGTTATCTCCATTCCATCGCACCACACTTCCCAGCCAAGACCCCAAGCTCCAAGTGTTGGCCCTTCCCAGTCATCATGCACAAAACGGATGTCATGTTTTTCTAATTTAAGACCGACAGCTCGCAAAGAGTCGAGATAGAGCTGTTGGATGTTAAGCGGTGATGGCTTGATGATGACTTGAAGTTGATGAAAAAGCTGAATCCTATTTGGATTGTCCCCATATCGTCCATCTTTGGGACGACGAGAAGGCTCTGTGTAAACAGTGCGATAAGGCTCAGGGCCTAAGCAGCGTAAAAAAGTTGCGGGATTAAATGTTCCGGCTCCCACTTCAAGGTCATGTCCCTGGTGGATGACGCACCCCTGCTTTTCCCAAAAATGCGTAAGGGACTGAATGATTTGCTGAAAAGTTAACATGCCTCGATTGTAGCCCGAACGCAGCTTTTTAAAAAAGAGAGACTTTTCAACCTCGAATTAAAGCGGGTTGCTCCAAATGGGACACAATTCGGGCTTGTAACGGGAAAGCTTTTCGAAAAGGGAGTGTGTGCTATACTCCCTGAGATATGAAAAGTTACGATCTTTGCTTTCGTAAGACAAAAGCTGCCCTTTTATGGACGAGTTTACTTAATGAGCCGTTCATTGCACTTTATGCCTTAATGCCTTTCATTCTGCGTAAGGATTTGGAGGCGACTCTTTTTCAAATTTCTTTTTTTACAATGTTAAAGCCAGCGGTTTCTCTTTTTTCTTTTTATTGGAGCTCTTGGATCTCTTGTCGCAAAGACAGGCTTCGCTCGAATTTAATTGGAGCTGGAATTTTAGCTCGCCTTCCTTTCCTTTTCGTTCCTTTTATAGGAAATGTTTGGTACTTAATCTTTGCCGGTGCAACCTATATGCTTTTTTCTCGCGCAGGAATTCCTGCGTGGATGGAAATTTTAAAATTGAATATGCCGCGAACGTCGAGAGAGAAACTCTTTTCTGTAAGTCAGTCCCTTGGATTTGCGGAAGGGATTCTCATAGCGCTTGGCCTTGGGGTTCTTCTAGACACCTATTCATCTTTTTGGCAAATCCTTTTTATGTTGGGCGGACTTCTTGGAATTTTTAGCACTCTCATTCAGGGGAGGCTTCCGATTTGTGGTGAGGAGGTAGGTAAAAAAAAATTAGAGGAATGTGCTCCTCTTAGTTTTTTTGCTCCTTGGAAGGAAGCGTGGCAGTTGATTCGTAAAAGACCTGATTTTGCAAGGTTTCAGTGGGGTTTTATGGCAGGAGGGGCTGGGTACATGCTCATCGTTCCGGCACTTTCTTTGTATTATGCAGATGTTCTTTCTCTTTCTCATATGGACATGGCACTAGGGCGCTGCCTTTTTATGGGACTTGGTTATGTTATCTCTTCTCCTTGCTGGGCATGGGCGATGAACAAGTATGAGTTTTCCCGGCTAACTGCTGTGATTTGTGTTGGTTTTGGTCTCTTCCCTTTACTGATTTTATTCGCATCTATGGGGTTGTTTTGGTTTTTCCTCGCGTTCATTTTGTGGGGTGTCGTTCAGGCGGGGAGTCATTTATTGTGGAATTTGTCGGGAACAATTTATGCAGGTAGCGGTGACAGCTCCCCCTATACAAGTGTTAATGTTCTTAGTGTTGGGCTGCGCGGCTGCATTGCGCCCCTCTTGGGGGGCTTTCTCTGCGATTTTATGGGACCTGTCCCTGTTTTTACCATTGGGATGGTAACTTCGATATATGGGGGATGGCATCTCATTTATTCCCAACGGAATAGAGCAGTTGTTGAAAAATAACTTGATTTTGTAGTATAATTGAGGCTGTAGAGATATAAGGGAGAACTAGTATATGGACATTAAGGGCGTGGACTTCATAGTTGGGGAGATCATAAAGACGGTTAACTTTGTGACCCAACCTCTTCAAGGTAAGCTGTTAGGAACTGGCATCGACCTCGGAGCCCTTTTTAAGAGAGGGATCGAAGCTTTCGTTGATGGGAAAGCGATGGGCAATCTTGCTGAGAACATTAGAGAGAACAATGAACTTAAGAAAGAAGCGTACTCCAAAGAAGCAGAAGCGCAGATTGAGTTTAAGAGGTTCCAAGAGAACGTTTTCAACGACAAAACAGTTTTTAACAAGTAATTCTAGTAATTAACTCTTCTTTAGGGTTTAATGTTAGCCATGGATATTCATGGCTACACGGTAGAAGAACTTTCTAAGTGGTTGGTTGAGAAGGGGGAAAAGCCCTTTAGAGCTGGCCAGATCTTTGACTGGATTTATCAAAAAAATGCTTCCCACTGGGAGGCAATGACCGATCTTCCCAAGGCGCTCCGTCTTGAGCTCCCTAAGTTTTTCAATTTTAATAGTTTGCAATTTGTTCGTACTCTTGATTCGCAAGATTTAGAGACCACTAAATATCTTTGGCAACTTGCTGATGGGAAAAAGGTGGAATCAGTCCTCATCAGAGCTCCGGATAGGCGTACTGTATGCGTTTCCTCTCAGGTGGGTTGCCCGGCACGCTGCGCTTTCTGCGCTTCAGGCAGAGAGGGGCTTATCCGCAATCTAACAGCAGCTGAGATCGTGGAGCAGGTCTTTTTAATCGACCGTATCCTCAAAGAAACGGGAGAGAGAGTTTCTCATGTTGTATTCATGGGAATGGGAGAGCCTTTTGAGAATTACGAAGAGGTTGTGAAGGCGATTCGTCTTTTGTGCGATGAAAAGAGACTTAATTTATCAGCAAGACGTATTACTGTTTCGACGGTGGGTCTTGTTGAAGGGATTTATAAGCTTGCCGACGAAGGGCTGAAGGTCAATCTTGTGCTTTCTCTTCACGCTCCTAATCAAAGAGTTCGGCAAAAGATCATTCCTTATGCGCGCAAATATAGTCTTGAAGATATTTTAACCGCCATGCTCGAGTATGCAAGCCGAACAAAACGAGATATCACTTATGAATATACTCTGATGGCTGGAATCAATGATAAGAAAGAGCATGCCGAAGAGCTCGCAGCTCTGCTTAAACGGCAACAATGCACTGTGAATCTAATTCCTTATAATCCGGTCCCCGGCCTGCGACTTAAGCGACCACAGAAAGAAAATATTGAGGAGTTTCGTGCTATCCTCGTCGATGCCGGCATTCCGACTACTTGGCGTTATACTAAAGGTAAAGATATCGCTGCTGCCTGCGGTCAGCTTGCCCTTCAAAAAGATTGAATGCTTATAACCGCTCAACAAAATCTAGACAAATCTACACAATCGCATAGATAAATCAGACACGTCAATAGAGCAGTCGTATTG
>DAHVFY010000040.1 GCA_027316765.1 Parachlamydiales bacterium
CAGGCCATTAACTTCAATAAAAAAATCAAAACTCATTCCACATGTGTAGCGCTATAGGGAAAATAGGTCACAATTCGTGGTAGAAGGGGTATATACACAAAACGATTAAAAATAATTTTAAATTGCTTTTATAGGAATTTTGATATACACTTGCGGCCACTAAATCCGAAAAAATCGGAGATCTTATGAAAAGAATGCTCTTTCTCCTTCTTACAACTACCCTGTTGTCAGCAACCCCACAAGTGATGACTTTTGACTCCGGTGATGCTCGCGCACATCTAAATCAAGAAACGGAATATCCCCGCGAGCCCCAGCAACACAAAATTGAACGAAGAGCTGCGTTTGACATTGGCTCTGGGCAAATTAAAATGCAGGTATCCGATGTTGACCTCACAGCGAACAAGATTGTAAATGCATTGCTTACCGCTACCGTCTATGTTGGGTTGCGAGAGAGTTTAGTTGAAAGCTTAGATGGAAGATTAAGTGCTGATATTCAAAATAAAACAGTCGACGCTATTTCAGAGTTAATGAAAAAAGCCGCACCTTTTCATCCAGAGGCCTACCACGCCGTTGCAACAGAAGCTCTTCGACTTGCAAAAAACAGTGCAGCTTTAGTGGAACGCATCAAACAAGAAACAGGAGTATCTGTGACTATTGTTTCTCAAGAAGAGGAAGGAATCTTAGGATTTATCAGCGCTGTCAGCGAATCGGATGTGAATCTCGATAAAGCAGTCTCTTGGGATCTTGGAGGAGGAAGTTTTCAAATTACAACCAAATGCGGCGACTATTATTCCGTATATCAAGGAAGGCTTGGAAAAACTCCTATGAAAAATGCTCTGTTAAAAATACAAGGAAAAGATGTAGCGAGAACACTTAGCCCTAATCCCATCTCAAAATCCCAAGCTGCTCAAGCCGTTCAATTCATCAAAGATAATATTAAAGACGTTCCTACCCAGCTTCGTCAAAAGTTGAATCATCCTGATGTTGTTGTGTTAGGAATTGGAATAAACCCCTTGTGGGGGATGCAGCAGAGCGAAAATTTCGACAAGAACCAAGTATTAAAAGAGCTCAACTGCCGATTAGAGCTCGACGATGCCTCAATACAGCTCAAGGATTCCATCCCTGAGAACCGGAAAGAAGCCTATACTCATGTTGTTTCAAACCTCATTCTGGCCTACGGCGTAATGGAAACTTTAGGTATTTCCCAAGTTCACTATGTAGGAACACAAGGCGCAAACGCAGTAGGTGCATTGCTATCACCTAAATATTGGAAAGCCAATAGTGAACTAAGCCAAAAACATTAAACTAAAGGAGCTTACAATGAGTGTTTCTATAGAGGTTCATCCATCCATTTATGTTCTCATAGGCTGTCCAGGCTCAGGAAAAGGCACTTTTGCGCAGACTATTAAATCTGAGGGGTATGATCATGTTTCAACAGGAGATATCACAAGAGAGGAACTCAAAAACAAAACAGAATTTGGCCTTAAGTATCAATATGCAATTCTCAATCACGTCATTGGAGGCATTCCTTTTGATGAAATACAAAGGCTCGTAGAGCAACGGCTGGAAATGGCCGTATCGGGGCAGAGGGGGGTGATTTTGGACGGGTATCCTAAAACACAAGAACAATGCGAACTGTTAGACAGCTTTATCCAAAAAAACAAACTTGAAAAAAAAGTTGTATTTGTTCTAATTGATGTTAATGAAGAAAATGCTATTGATAGAATTTTATATCGCCAAACATGTGAAAACTGCGGAAAAATATATAATTCGAAATTTTCTCCCCCTATAACGCCAGAAAAATGTGATGTTTGCCATGCTACAGTAACCGGACGCATGGATGACAACATTAACGGGACTAGAAAAAGAATTGATGAATTTCAGGACAAAATGCGGCCCGTCATCGAGTACTATACTAACAGCGAACGTCTTAGCACGCTCGACGGAAATGCACCCCCCGAAATTTGCTTGAAAAACTTTTTTAATTTCCATCGTTCGATAAATACCAAAGCGTAGCTACCTATGGCAATTACAGATGAAAAAACTCCTTGCAGTGATACACACCAAAATAGCAAAAAACGTTGCTTTGGGGACGCGCCTGGAAAAGAGTTTTACGCCCATTATCATGATCACGAATGGGCAATTCCCGTCCACGATGATCGACTGTTATTTGAAATGCTCATTCTTGAAGGTGCACAAGCGGGCCTTTCTTGGGAGACCATTTTGAAAAGACGCAATGCATACAGACAAGCTTTTCATGATTTTGATCCTATCAAAGTTGCACATATGGAAGACACGGAGCTGAATGCTTTGTGCCAAAATCCAGCAATCATCCGCAATAAGCTAAAAATCTACGCGGCAAGACAAAATGCCAAAGTCTATTTACGCATTCAGAAAGAATTTAGTTCTTTTGCTACTTACCTTTGGAAGTTTGTCGACAACAAACCCATTATCAATAACTGGCAACGATTTGAAGATCTGCCTCAAAGCACGGCCGAAAGCGTTGCCTTGTCGAAAGATCTAAAAAAACGAGGAATGGTGTTCGTCGGCCCAACGATCATATACGCGTACATGCAGGCGGTAGGACTTGTGAATGACCATTTAGTAGATTGTTGGTGCTATAATTTATAAGTGAGGTACCGATGCTAGACGCCAAGACACACTACGAAAACGAAATATTCAAGTCCCTCAATTTGGAAGGAAAAAGCCTAAAAAAGAGCACATTTGACGATGTCACCTTTGAAAATTGCCTTTTTTTAGAAAGCGACTGGAGCCAAGCCCAATTTAATAGCTGTCGATTTAGAAACTGCAACCTCAGCCTCACCAATCTGACAGGGTGCCATTTGCAGCACGTCGTGTTTGAAGGATGTAAAATCGTCGGGCTAAATTTTTATAAGTGCGAGAAAATTCTTCGCATCTCTTTTAACAAAAGCATCTTACAAACATGCAATTTTACCGACCTAAAGTTAAAAGGCACCTCTTTTGCGGGGTCAAAAATCAGAGAAGTCTATTTCACGAATACGGATCTTTCCGAAAGCAATTTTACCCACACAGATCTACTGGGCACGACCTTTCACCAGTGCAATCTCACAAAATCTGATTTTAGAAACGCTCAAAACTATGCGATTGATCTGCAGACGAATACTGTAACAAAGGCACACTTTTCGTTGCCAGAGGCGATGAATCTTTTAAAATGCCTCGATATTACAATCTCATGAAAATATGTAAGGTTCCTACTTTCAGAAAGTTCAAAATTGACATAAAAGGAAAAATTGTCCATTCTTCTCCAAAACAAAAAAAACCCTTTTTCAAATAGGATCAATTCATGGCAAAAGAAATTAGAAAAATTGAAGTGACTCCTTACGATCCCGCATGGTCAAAACAATTTGAATTTGAAGCAGACCAGATAAAAAAAGCCTTGGGAGACCTTTGCATAGCTATTCACCATGTAGGCTCCACTTCAGTACCCGGCCTTGCTGCTAAGCCCAGGATAGACATCATCGCTGTTGTGAAGAATAATCCAATGGAAACAATTACAAAATTAGAAGCCGTTGGCTTTGACTATCGTGGCGAATTCAACATTCCTATGCATTATGGTTTTAGCAAACGAGGTAAGGTTAGTGTCAATCTTCATGTTTATCAAGAAAAACACCCTGAAATCGAACTCAACCTCACCTTTCGGGATTATCTCAGGAACCACCCTGAGATCCGCGATGAGTATGCAGCGTTGAAGCAAGGACTACTGGAGCGAGAATCTTCTTTTGAGAAACATGATTCCATGTTCACGGGCTATAATCTAGGAAAAGACGCTTTTATTCGCAAAGTTCTAAAGCTCGCTGGATTTCAGCGATTACGTTTTGTGAGATGCACACATTATGATGAATGGTCAGCTGCTAAAAACTTAAGACAACGCTATTTTTTCGATAAAATCCCAATTGCTGATCCTTATGAATGGACATTCAACCACAAAGACCACATCCATTTCATCCTATGCCAGGGTGTTGATATAATCGGCTACGCACATATTCAACTATGGCCGGAATCAAGAGCTGCAATACGAATCCTTGTTGTCGAGGAAGCAAAACGTCATCACGGTTATGGCAAACAGTTTTTAGAATGGATCGAAACTTGGCTAAAAATGAAAGGTTATCACAGCCTTCATACAGAATCATCTCCAGATGCTCTGCCGTTTTATGAGCGTCTTGGCTACGCAGCAATGCCCTTTAATGACCCCGATGGATATAAGACAGATCCCCGAGACACTCCGATGGGTAAAACTCTGCAATAACCCAACTTGTCTAGAAATTGTTGAAATTATACAATTCATAGCCAACACCATTGCCTCGTTCGAACAAAAAATTTATCGATGTTAATTAAAAAAGTTCGCCTACTCCTATTTTTTTGTCTATTTGTAACCTCAGAATCTCAAGCCACATTACATAAAGAAGATTTGCAGACTATCTCTAAGTTTTTCTGTCCAGAAGATCCACTGTTCTCGCGAACTTTATTAGGAGGAATCTCTAACTCACCTCTTTATGTATTTACAAAGAAAAATGAAGAAGAAATTCCATTTGGAGTTTTTAAATATGAGACAAAAAGCGAGGAGTTCGCAATTGCGCGTTTAATGCTTTTGGAGGAGATAAAAAATCAAGGATTTCAAAACCTTCCAAAAATAATTAAAAACATCAACGGAGAATATCTAACCAAGATTAACGGAAAAAATTACTCCTGTCTTGAATATCTCATTCCAGATCCTCCAGGAGAGGAAATTTCATTTTCATCGATGTTAGAACTCATAGGAAGATTCCATGCTGCCTCTATAGATTTGCCTAATGCTCCAATAATAACCGACAGAATGTTAGAGCATTTTAAAAAAAGAAAACATTTTTTCTTAGATCCACAATTAAAAAAAGCAGATCCAAGTCTTTTTAACACTCCCATTTGGGAAAAAATTATTAGCTTAAGTGATTTCTATACAACACCTGAATTTGAAAAAATATACAATGCCCTCCCTGCTCAAATTGTTCATGGAGATATTCATAGCGGTAATATTGTAAAATCAAAAGGCACGCTCTATCTTATTGATTTCGATCTCATGAGATATGATATCAGGTTATGGGACTTAGCTTGCTGTATTTCATTTAATTTTTTCGATGATTTTATTAAAAAAGTTAAAAACGAAAACTTCAATTCTTTTATTGAATCATATTACGAATTAAAAGGAATAAATCTAGAAGATTTTGAAAAAGAACATCTATGTGAAATTATTACATTTCGAGAATTAGATGTAATAAGTTGGTTTCTTGAGATGATGCACCAAGGAATCCTACATCAAAATGAAGCTCAATTTAATAAATTTAGACAATACCTGCTAAAACATCTAGTTCATATAGAACAGCTCCAATGCATCACAAGCGAGGGCGATTAGACGCGCTCAGAACATCGAACTAGTCCCTCATAGAGCAAACACTCAAACCTTTTCTGCTTCGAAGAGCATCACAGATATCGGAGTTTCCAGCTTTCCTTCCTTTTGACCCCGAATTGAGTACAATAAAAATGCCCTATGGGTCCTTGAGCATCGGTTTGCCCAGGTCCACATTCTTTTAAAAGCTCTGAGTAAGAATAATTGCCATCCTGAAGAGAATCGCAGAATAATATTATTAGAAATAAATATTTTAAAAACATGAACATAACAACACATTACACAATAAATGTTAAAATCAACTCAAATTACAATAATTTATATAACGACTTGTTTTCAAAATTTAAGATGATTTGAAAAAAATGCCTCGCCCTGATAATTTCAAGACAAAGCCTAGAGGAGATTCGTCCAATGAAAGCATAAGTTTGGTTCCCCTTTTTAACCCATCACTTAAGGATCAAACTATGTCGCGTCTTTTAATTCAGCTTTCACACATTAGCAAGAGTTTTGGCCCTTCCATTCTTTTTAATGACATCTCACTCTCGATCAATGCAGGAGAAAGTTTTGCGCTTATTGGAGAAAATGGCTCGGGCAAAACAACTCTTTTACATCTGCTAATAGAATCGATTTTGCCTGAAGCAGGTCAAGTACGACGTTCCGCCGATTTATCTATTGGTTTTTTACCTCAAGAGGTTACGATAGCGCACCCGGAGCTCTCCATAAAACAATATCTTGAAAAAGGAGCCCTCACAGATCTAGAACAACGGATGACGACTTGTTTAGATAATCCTAATCGCTTGATGGAGTGGGCTCAACTCCATGACGAATATGAAAAACGAGGAGGATACCGCCGTGTCCCTCTTGAAAAAGCTCTAAAGGGACTCAAGCTGAAAGCTGACCTAGAAAAACCTATGGCATCGTTGAGCGGTGGACAACGTGTACGGGTTGCACTCGCCAAAGCCCTCATCAACAATCCGGGCTTGCTTTTGCTGGATGAACCTACCAATCATCTCGATCAAGAAATGCTTATATGGCTACAAGAGATGCTGCACCATCGCACAGGCGCTACAATCATTGTTTCTCATGACCGAAAGTTCCTCAATGAGAGTTGCAATAGACTCATCGAACTTCATCAAGGCCAACTCTCTTACTTTGGAGGCAGCTATGACTTTTATCTTCAAGAGAAAGAGAACTTCATAGAAAAACAAATAAAGGCGTATGAAGAGCAAGAAGAAGAAAAAGTCTATATTAAACAGAAAATCTGTGCTATAACATCCTCCAAAGGGAAAGCTGTGCCACCAACAGATCGAAATAGGATGGCGTATGATAAACAAGGCGAAAAGCATCAAAAATCCGTTCAACGCACTTTGAACGAACTCAAAGAGCGCCTGCAAGAAATTGAAGCACATCCACTTTCCCATCCTAAGCCTAAAAGTGTGACAGGGCTACGGTTTATTTCAACACCTCTTACCTCCAAAGTTGCCATCGAATTCAGAGACGTTACCAAATCCTTTAGTGGAAAAATTATTTTCTCTAAGCTGAGCTGGTCGTTATGTAAGGGAGATCGGATAATTCTGATGGGACCTAATGGCTCCGGCAAAACAACGCTGCTACGCTGTGCATATGGAGAAGAGCCCATTGATTCAGGCACTATTACCCGTGCTCCATCCGCAAAAATTGCTTACTTGGATCAGGAAGTTGAAATGCTTCCGATGCATCAAACACCTTTGGAATACTTTGAGAGCCGTTTTAGTCTCCCCGAGGAGAATCTACGAAAAGAACTCCATAAGATGGCGCTTGGAGACGCGAAGCTTCTCCATCGCCCTTTTGGATCAATGAGTGTAGGTCAAAGAAAGCGGCTAATGCTCCTTTTGCTAATTCTGGAAAAACCCAATGTTTTGCTCCTTGACGAACCAACAAATCATCTGGATCTTTTGACTTTGGAAGCTTTTGAAAAAGCTCTGCTTAACTTCGACGGAGCAATGCTTGCGATATCTCACGATCAAACCTTCATCAATAAGATCGCAACCAAGGTTTGGTAGCAATCAGGGTCCAAGGGATTCACTTGGATCTTGAGATAATTAAGCGCATGCTTTGAAGATGCTTGTTATTCAGCGAATTTATATTTGACTTTAAGCCAAGCCTTAGCAGCATTCACGCATATCATTGTCGCATTTGCTACAACTACAACATCTGCATTAAGAGCAAATCTATTAGGATGACAGATCAGAGATACTTTCTTGTATTGGTTTTTATAACTCTCTAAATTAATAGTGTCATCCTTTCCAAATTGAAATGTAGTCTCTAGTGTTGGATTTCCCACAATTGCTGTCGCATAGACATAAAGGTCCTTGACCCTTCCTTCTTGTCGCTCAAATGCACCCTTATACTGATTCAAACATGCAGTCAATCCGTCTGTAGAAAGTTTAAAATTTCTAATTGCGCTCTGAAGAGTCTCCTCATCAAGTCTAACCTCTCTCGGATCTCTTGCAGATTTTGCTTGATGCGGTTGAGAGTTATGAGATTTGAAATTTTCCGGTCTCAAAATTCGCTGCACCCTTAACGAAGCCATTTCATAAGCAAGTGGGTACACCACAATAAGCTCACGAATAAATGCTTCATCGTCACGTAAAACTTCGTCAACGTGATATTTTAGTTGTATTTTGCACCCTCTTAAGGCCTCCTTTACTATTTCCCTATCCGCTGCAAACTCACCAAAAGTATGCAGCAATACAGCAGTGCGGTCTTCTTTCTTAGATTGTGCAATCTCTAAAATAAGCGGACGATATCGACGCATAGTATAAGAAGCATATTGAAGACAACGTGGATCAATTTCTACCGTTGCAACACGAACACATTCAAAATCATCTCGAAATTCAGCGGGCGCATTTTTGAATTCACTGATATCTCCACTTAATCTAAGTCTTGCTATAAATTGATCTCTTTTTTGGGCAACGCGCTCTTGAGCAAGCACTTGATGAACTGCATAACTTGCATGTTCAAATGCATAATCATTAACCTTTGAAAGATCCCGTATAAAAATTATATCGTCGTAGAGTCTTGAAAGAAGCAACCAATACCTTGTATTTGCACTATCCATGCCTGTCAGAGCTTTTAGCATAACTTCGTGATTCATTCTTTTGACATCAGCAAATGAGTAGTACAATCCGGCAGTCCGATGAGGGCTATCAGAGTTGACAATCGCCTCAAAAATCCTAGAATCGCATCTACACGTATAGCAAGCATGTTCGAGCAACCTTGGATCTATACTCACAACGGCTAAAACAGTATTGAAATCCTCTTTATATTTCCAATTTGCTTTTATAAACGCGTCATAATTACCTTTTTTAACTGATTGAATAATTTCAGCTGATTTTTTGGAAAATTTCTTTTGATAACTTTTACGAGTTCCACGACCCCTGCTATAGGTGCTGCTACTAACTTTTCCATTACGCACACGTTGACTTAAACGAACGTTTCTTTGCCTCAAGGAAGACCCTTGGCTTCGGCAAAATATACAATTAAAAATGGCCGTAATTAATTGAAAAGATTTTTCTACACAACCCCAAATTAAACTTGTAAGTACATTGCCTGAAGATTTTTTTGCTGCCTCGGGCAAGCGCGTTGGCATATATATATAATTCCCAGATGATTCTGAAATTTTACTCATAGATTTCTCCAACACTTATTAATGTTAACAGCAATTATAAAACATCTTATTTATTGTTTTCCAGTACAATCTCGACCAATTAAAATTTTTATTTAACATAAAAAATGTAAATCACTGATCACAACCGCCCTATCGCCTATAGGCTGCTGAGATATATAGCGCTCTCACTTGAAAGCAGTTATAAAAATGAGGCAAGGTCATCTGAGAGACATGCCTGAAACCAACTCTTGAATAGAACGACTTCGAGCTCACAAACAACCTCAACTCACGCATTATATAAATTTGTGCGAGCATCTTGCCTAAAGCCCCCTGTTATGATCGCACCGCGTTGGCTGAATACCCGCTGTCAACCAATCGCCATAACGGATGTCCTTTACTACCTTGTGAAGGTTCTCAATCAACCTCTCGCTTTCAACAAAACCTTTGAGATTGGAGGGCCTGATACAATGACCTTTAAAGAAATGCTGCTCACTTACGCAAGACTACGGGGTTTGAAACGGTGGATCTGGACTGTTCCCGTCCTCTCCCCTCATCTTTCTTCTTATTGGCTCTATCTTGTAACAAATGTCAATTTTTCCCTTGCCTCTTCACTGGTCGAAAGTTTGAAAGTGGAATCCACAGTCAAAAATCAAAAAATTCAACTCGTTTTGCCTCATGAATGTTTGCGCTATGTAAAAGCAATTAAACAAGCTCTTACTAATGCTAATTTAGAGGGATAAACCAGATCCTGCAGCCTCAAAAGATTCAATACCCCACTCTTTTGGGAATGCCCGAACCCGTCCAGTTGGATTATACTTTAGAAACAATTATTGCCGAGAAGCTCGAATCTATCGTGAAACTTACCCCGTGACCGATTACCTAAGAAAGATGAGGCACAAAACAATAAAAAATTTAACACACCACATTCAATTGTGCTTCACGTTAGTCGTTTTTTCTAAAATCCATTCAGCGATCAAATTCAGGACAATCGGAGAAACTGTTTCTTCAATTTTTGCATATTCTCCAAAAGATCCATCATGACAAGTTTGGAATAGATGATTGAGTTTGGGCAATTCAACAATTGAGTAATCCTTGTTGCCTCCATCTTCTAAAGCTTTAGAAATGATGGGGAGATTTTCCTTAGGAAGTATTTGTTGGTCTAGTTCACCATTAAGTGCAAGGACGGGGATTTTGACTTGTCTCAGGGCGGTAGCTGGATCGTAAGTAAGAAAGTAGCGAAACCATCTAGTATTCATATAGTTTACTTCCGCATCTATTGCTTCAGAGCCACAATTTTCTCCCTGTTTTTGAACTTCAATGACTTCACGCAATTGTTTAGCAGCTTTATCAAAATCAGGTTCCTTTTTTAGAATCAAGAACCTCTCCTTCTTCTGTTGACGATCTTTGTCTATTGCTTCTTGCGTAGAGCCATTCGCTCTCTCGACCGATGCTCCCCATCCATACATAATTTCTTCCCCATTCACACCACAAGCCGCCATTAAGACAATAAAAACAATATCATGTGAATTTGCCGCTACCATTGGAGCTATAATACCACCTTCGCTATGACCAATTAATCCAATTTGCTTAAGGTTAATATCATTACGAGACTTTAGATACTCAATTCCAGCACGAACATCTTCCGCAAAGTCTTGAGTTGTTGCTGTATTGAAATTGCCCGTTGATTTACCACATCCACGTTTATCAAATCGAAGCACAGCAATACCTTGACGAGTCAAATGATCCGCTAAAATCCAAAATGGCTTGTGTCCTAACATTGTCGCATCGCGATCGCTTTGACCAGCTCCTGCAATCAATATAGCAACTGGAAAAGGGCCTGGAGACGATGGTAAAGTCAATGTACCGCTTAAGTTAACATTTGCTGTTGGATTGGTATAAGATACAAACTCTTCTGTATAAGGGTATGGTTTTTTTGGTTCTTGTGGGCGACTTGGAGCCTCGAACGATTTGATCCCTTTTTCAAAAGTAATCGGAAAAAGTTTTCCATACTGGATCCAATGACCAGAAATTTCAGATCCATTTTTGATTAAATTTCCCTCGAATTTTACAGAAAATATTTTGATTTCAAATTTCAGTGATTCACCGTCCAGTGTGATTAAATCGATCATTAGGCCATACATTTTCTCTTGCAGATAGTCAAATGTCCCGTTTAAGATTCCATCAGATTCTTTCTTAAAATGGAGAACTATAGCCATTTGTGCAATGCCAATATCTAATATTCCTGACCAGTCGCTAGCAATAAGGTTTGTTGTATTTTCCTTCTCGGAATCAGAAGTAGCACCATTTTTAAATTTATTCATTTTAAACCCTCTTATTTTAAAATTAATTACAGGAAAAAGACCGAGAGCTGCCCAAAGAATGTCATAGGGTTAACAAATCAAAAATCTTCTGGCATCTGATGGACAAAATCCCCGATGTCTTTTTCAACCTCTTTGGGATCTAACCTGAGTTTTTTAACAAAGCTATCAGCAAAAGCATCTGTAGTGATATCTTCAATTCCTTGTTCGATCCCATCGAAGATGCGAACAGCAGCGTTAGCGGAAGTTTCTTTCTCAAAATTCAACCCATCAGCCATATCTGTATCAATGGGTCCGGGATATATACCAAAAACTGAGATGCCATGACGTGTCAATTCTGCTCTTACGGATTGTGTTAAGGAATGAGCTGCAGCTTTTGAAGCGCAGTATGTGGCACACAAAGGAAAAGAAGATAATCCTCCAATTGAGACAACGTTTGCTATTGCTCCATTTTGATTTTTGATAAGGGTTTTACAAAAAGCACGAATGAGATTAATCATTCCCCAATAATTAACTTCAAGTTCTTGTCTTGCCGTTTCTTCACTATAGTTAAAGCAAAAGCCGGAATATCCTGAAAATCCCGCATTGTTGATTAAAATCTGGGTATCGCTGGCCTTTTGTGCGATTTGGTCAGTTTCATCCTTATTTGTTACATCCAAACTTAATGGAACAACGATGCCTTGATACTGAGAAGCGAGACTATCTAATTGAGAAATATTTCTTGCTGTCGCGTAAATCTTTTTGGCCCCCCTTCTAACCGCCTCTTCCACTAAAGCACGTCCTATACCTCTCTTACGGCTAGCACCTGTAATAAAAACAACTGCATCTTTCACTACAATACTTGTCATCTATTCCTCCTCTACCTTTCAGGGGTCAAGCATAGCAAGAAAAACAGGATCTTTTCCAGCGAGAAAAAACAATATAGAATCTTCACCATTTACCTATAAAAGACGATGCGCAAAAGAATAGAAAATTTAATTCACTACATTAAGCGGCTACTTTTGATAGCCGCTAGTTGATCGAGTTTATCAATTAAGCTCATGTTCTGCGAATATTTTCATTGCTTGAGACATGAATGTAAACAACCTGGGATGAAAGGGTTCGAGCTGCTTTCTAAATTCAGGGTGTTCTTCATAAAGCTGAGCTAAGGCTAGATATACTTCTTTTGTGGCTGTATGAATTTCTTGTGTCAAGATGTGGTGTTTCTTGATAATGCCTTGGACATCCTCTGCAGACGGAGCCAGCCCTTTATCAATGTACCCTGCAAGATCTTTGAAAATGGCATGGGCCATTGTGATGATATTCTCATAAAACGCCCTTCCCCTTCCTTCAACGTCTTGGATACTCTTAGTTGGATTTTTAACACTCTTGAATACAATTTCTTCAGCCTCGAAATAAGACGCTCCGCTTTTAGCTTTTGTCATAAGGCTAATGTTAAAACCGTCAAAAAATTCCCTATCTTTCATTTTTTCTTTCCCTTTTAAGTGTTCAATCGTCTTATCAATGGTCTTAAGCAGTTTACCTATTTTTTCCCACTCACGATTCAAAGCATCTCTATGAGAATACAAAGCTTTCAGCTGATCAAAATCGCTTCTCCCCAGAACCTTTTGGATCTGCTTTAACGAAAAACCCAGTTCCTTAAAAAACAAAATCTGCTGAAGCTGTAAAAGCGCTTTTTCCTCGTAATACCGATAACCATTAGCGCCATAGTAAGCTGGTTTCAAAAGCCCTATTTCTTCATAAAAATGCAGCGCACGTATCGTTACTCCGGAGAGCTCACTTAATTTTTTAACTGTATAAGCCATCGACTTCCTTTTCCTTTAATTTTAAAGGATACACCCAATATAAGGAATAACGCATACGTCAGGGTCAAGCTTAAATAAATTCTTTAATTAAATACAGGCAATCCACACTGAGCATGCTAGCTGAAGGGCATACAAACTCCTCATGTCATAGTTGAAATAAATAAAACTAATAATTAAACGAGTCGAGACTATCCGACAGGCGTTAGGCTTGAGAGCTTTTCGCTCCAACACAACGGAGGACAAAATCGTGGCACTCAATGAAGAAGAGCTCGATTATTTAGAAAAGCATATCTCCGAACTTGCTGAGGTGGCATTCAAACAAGCTTACTGGGCAGCCCTTGCATCCGACAGCAGCGTTCTCATGTGTGAAAATGGCGACCTTGTCGAAGTCTTTCCAAATGGTAAACGCAAATTCATCAAATACCTCTCGCCTCCAACACCCGTCATCCGTGGTCAAAAACTGGAACTTAAATGATTACAGAGACACCACGCCTTCGCATGTTCGCAGGACCAAATGGATCGGGTAAAAGTACATTTAAAACAATGATCCGCCCCCAACTTCTTGGCGTTTATACCCCTTCCACTTGATTTAAAATGAAAATGTGCGATTACCAGGACGCGTAAAGTTCACGCCCTTTATACGTGATTTCAGGATAAGAAC
>DAHVFY010000041.1 GCA_027316765.1 Parachlamydiales bacterium
CGACGGTGTACGTAAATTGGACAGAGCAGGGAACGCAATTATTGCGCCTTTGGGCCGAGGAATGCTATGCTCAACTGAGTAAAACGCCTAAAGAGACAGAGTATTGGGACCAAGAAGGTCTTCGCGATGTGATTTTTAGCGGTAAACATGAGGGAAAAATCGCTCCTCTTCCTTATAGGTATGCTAAAATTTTTGATCAGAAAATGGATGAAAAGCCCGTCATCGAGCATTTTCAAGCCTCTAGACGTTATAAAAAAATAATTAACTCCACTTAAGATTTGCCGAAAATTCGGACAGTTAGTATTATCTTAACTTTGATGCCTGTTGGGGCGTCGCCAAGTGGTAAGGCAGCGGTTTTTGGTACCGCCATTCGGAGGTTCGAATCCTTCCGCCCCAATATATAATTACGAGAAAAGTTATCAATGCACGTAGATAACCCTTTCATGCTTTTTTCTGGTTCCTCTCACCGAGAGTTAGCTCAAGAGATTGCAGGGTGTTTGGGAGTGCAATTAGGTAAGGTTCTCATTGAGACATTTCCTGATGGTGAGATAGGCGTTCAAATTAATGAGAACGTCCGTGGTCGAGATGTTTTTGTCCTGCAAAGTGTCGCACGACATCCGAACCTCTATCTCATGGAATTGTTGATTATTGTTGACGCTTTGAAGCGCGCCTCTGCACGTTCCATTGTCGCTGTCATTCCTTATTTTGGGTATGCTCGACAAGATCGGAAGGATAAGGGGAGAGTGCCCATCACAGCAAAACTTGTCGCTAACCTTCTTGAAAAAGCAGGGGTGACGCGGGTGTTGACCATGGATTTGCATGCAGAGCAGATTCAGGGTTTTTTTGACATCCCGGTAGACAATCTTTATTCGCGTCCGGTCTTAATTCAGGCTGTAAACGAAATGAAGTTAGAGTCTTGCGTTGTGGTGACTCCCGATGTGGGGAGCATTAAGCTGGCTAGCGCCTTTGCCGAGAAGATGAAAGTCGATCTCGCCATCGTAGATAAGCGTCGCGTAAATGCAGAACAGGTCGAGGTGAATGCTTTGATTGGAGAAGTGCATGGAAAAGATGTGCTTCTGATCGATGACATTTGTTCGACTGGCGGGACGTTGAAAACAGCTGCTTGGGTGTGCAAGAAAGCCGGTGCAAAACGGGTGATTGCTGCTGTAACCCATTTTGTTGGATCAACGTTTGAGGAAAGTGCGATTGAAGAGATGTTAATTACGAATACAATACCCCTTCCTAGCGGTTTTAACGATCCTAGAATTAAGGTGGTCTCAGTAGCGCCTCTTTTTGGCAAAGCGATTCAGTCGATCGTTTCAGCCGCATCGATTTCCTCCCTGTTTAATGCATAAAAAATTAAATTTTTGTTTTTAGGGAGAAAACTAACATGAAACTCATCGTGACTAAACGGGCGGGAGCGCGCAAAAGCGAAGCGAAGCAGATTCGTCGTAAGGGCAATATTCCTGCAATCCTTTATGCTGCAGGCCGCAGCTGTGAAAATATTGAAGTTGATGGCAGCGCATTTAAGACGATTCTTCGAGAAATTAAGTCGGGAAGACTTTCCACAACTAAATTTTTGTTAAATGATGGCGCAAAGGAACGAAGCGCTGTCATCAAGGACATTCAGTACCATCCAGCAACATATCAGGTCCTCCATATAGATTTTGAAGAGCTTGTTGATGATTGTCCGATTAGTTTGAAAGTGCCGATTGCCTGTGTGGGTATTGTAGAGTGTATGGGAATTAAACTCGGCGGCTTTTTGCGTCAAGTAATCCGTTCGATCAAAGTAGAATGCCTACCTAAAGACATTCCTGCTGAATTTGTGATTGACGTTCGAGATCTCGGCATTAGACAGTCAAAACGACTTCGCGATCTTGTTTTTCCTAAAGGGGTCAAACCAATGGCGCCTATGGAAGAAGTTGTTGTGGTGATCGCTAAACGATGACGACAAAGCGCTTGATCGTGGGTTTGGGAAACCCTGGAGCAGCTTACATAGGAACTCGACACAATATCGGGTTTTGCGTTGTGCAAGCGTTTGCTAAGGAGAGGGGATTTCACTTTCGACAAGTGACGAATATAAAAGGTGAATTGGCGCAGGGAAATGTAGGGGAGTCGAAAGTATTTCTCTTGACGCCTGTCACGTACATGAATAATAGCGGAGAAGCTGTCCGTGCTTGTCTCGACTATTTTGACATTTCTGTGGAAGATATGATGGTTGTCGTTGACGATATCGCACTTCCTTTTGGAAAAATTCGGCTGCGTCCTCAGGGAACTGCAGGTGGTCATAATGGTTTAAAAAGTGTTGAGGCATATGTGAGGACGCAATACTACTCTCGTTTACGAGTTGGAATTGCGGACAGAGAACACGGAGATCTCGCAGATTACGTATTGGGACGCTTTACCGCTGAAGAAAGCAGCAAGCTCCCTGAAATTGTTAAACAAGCAGTGTCGGTCCTGGAAACCTGGGTCACAAATGGGATCGGCCCTGCTATGCAAAGTGCAAACCAAGAAGGTGAAAAAAATGGCTAAGCAAAAGAAACAGCTTTATGAGGGGATGTATATCTTGAGCGCTACTCTAAGTGATGATGCCCGTCAAAAAGCGCTGGAAAAGATCATGTCTGGAATTGTCGATCGCGGAGGCGAAGTGCTTAAGATCTTCGAACAAGGGCGTCGCAAAATGGCTTATGAAATTAACGGTCGTCGCGAAGGATACTACTATGTGCTCTATTTCTCTGTTCCAACGCCTTGCATGGCAGACATGTGGAAAGACTATCATCTTAATGAAGATCTCATTCGGTTCTTAACACTTCGGGCGGAGAGCGTTCCAGAGAAGTTAGAATATAAACAACTGATCCAGGAATAGGAGAGAACATGACAATTATTCAGAAAAAAGCACCTCCAGAGTTAATGGGCGGATTTTCTAAGAAGAGAAAACAATGCCCCTTTACTGCAGCTGGAATTAAGTACATCGACTACAAAGATGTGAATACCTTATTTCAGTTTATTACTGAAAGAGGGAAGATTATTCCTCGCCGTATTACAGGCGTTTCTTTTCATCATCAAAAATTGCTAGCGACAGCTATTAAGAGAGCTCGCCATATGGCGCTTTTGCCGTTTGTCGCAGAAGATTAATCAACAAAGAGATCAATCATGGGAAATCAATTATTGCTTATCGAAGATGTTGACGATCTCGGCCGCAGTGGCGATGTTGTCACAGTAAAGCCTGGGTACGCGCGCAACTTTCTGCTCCCAACAAAAAAAGCTGTTGTTGCAGATAAATACACGCTACGCCTTCAAGCTCGCCTTAAAGAGGAGAGAGCAAAGCTTGCCGAGGCCGATAAAAAAGAGGCAGAAGTTCTTGCAGAGAAAATTAGTGAAAAAGTTCTCGAAATTACTGTGAAGGTAGACCCAGAAGGTCATATGTATGGATCTGTTAGCGCTGTGGATATCGTCCGTTTATTTGAAGAGAACGAAGGTCTTGTTCTTGAGAAGCGCAATGTCCTTATTGCACAACCTATTAAAGTGCTTGGAGATCATACGATCCATTTGAAACTGAAAGAGGGTGTGCCAGCTAAGTTTACTCTTAGAGTAAATAGCGATATTCCGTTACCTGCACCATCCAAAGCAGCGGCGAAACCGGCACCTCAACAAGAAGAGCCTACTGAATTTACTGAGTAAAAGAGATAAGTTGCAAAGGGCATCGTGTTAATTTTTTGCCCTTTGTGATGATAATAGTAGCTGAAATATGCAAACGAAGTCTGAAAATAAACCCCTTATCGTCATTACGGGCGCTGCGGGTTTTATCGGGTCCGGGATAGTGCGTCACCTTAATGATTGCGGAAATAGCAATCTTGTTCTTGTTGACAATATCTATAAAACCGATAAATGGAAAAATCTTCTCGGAAAAAAATATATTGATTTTCTTCCCGTTGAAGGGCTCTTTTCTTGGTTAGAGGGAAGAGAGAGTGATATTTCCGCTTTTATTCATCTGGGGGCTTGTTCTGATACCCTCGAAGCGGATGGCGATTATCTAATGGAGAACAATTTTCGTTACACTCGTCGACTTGCGGAGTATGCCTTAAAACATCAGCATCGTTTTATTTATGCATCATCTGCAGCAACCTATGGAGATGGATCATTAGGCTTTTCTGATGATCATGATCTTTTGGATCAACTTCAACCGCTAAATGCTTATGGCTTTTCTAAGCATGTTTTTGATGTTTGGGCAAAACGTCAGGGTGTTTTAGATCAACTAGTTGGTCTTAAGTATTTTAATATTTTTGGTCCGAATGAGCAGCATAAGGGAAGAATGGCATCAATGGTTTATAAGATGCTGCCAAATGTTCTTAATGAAGGTATTGTTCGTCTTTTTAAATCTACAGAGCCGGAAAAGTTTGCGGATGGAGGGCAGTGTCGAGATTTTCTTTATGTCAAAGATGCTGTTAAAATGACCTGCAATTTTCTTGAGAATCAGATTGGCGGAATTTTCAATATTGGACAAGGCCAGGCTACGACGTGGAATACGCTTGCAACAGCTCTTTTCCAGGCAGTTGATAAGAAGGTAAACATCGAGTACATCGATATGCCCTCTGATCTTGCTAAGCAATATCAAAATTACACATGTGCCAACATGCAAAAATATTGCACGATGCACGGTATTGCTTCCTTCAAAATCCCTTTTGATTATACAGTGGAATCTGGTGTAATTGATAGTGTTCGCTCTTATCTTTTAAAGGATGAAAGATGGTAAAACTGATTGGCATGCTGAGCCATTTCAGCCCAGTGCGAGTTCTCGTGATCGGTGATTTTATGGTCGATACCTACACGACGGGTAAGGTTAAGAGAATTTCTCCCGAAGCCCCCGTTTCGGTTCTTCATGTGCAAAAAGAAGAGAGTCGACCAGGCGGCGCAGGAAATGTTGTTCTTAATCTCATTTCTCTTGGTGCTAAGGTTACAGCAGTTGGTCGAGTGGGACATGACATTGCAGGGGAACAACTGCGATTTTCTCTTGAGAGTGAGGGTGTTGATGCTGAGTGTATTGTGACTCAGCGTGGATTTAAAACGCCTGTCAAAAATCGCTTAATTGCGGATGCACAACAAGTGCTTCGTGTTGATTTTGAAACAATCACGCCACTTCCTGTTGAATTGGAACAAATTGTTATTGAAAAGCTTCCCTCTCTTCTTGACAGCGTACAAATCGTTGCCGTATCTGATTATAGCAAAGGATTTCTCACTCGCGATCTTCTTCGCGCTGTTATTGATCTTGCTAATGAAAGAGGGGTTTCTGTCATCGTTGATCCAAAAGGAGATGATTTTTCTCGTTATCAAAATGCGACGATTCTCAAACCCAATCTTTTGGAGGCGTACACGGCTGCAAAATTGCCTTTGGAAGCCTCTCTTGAAGAAGTTTCGCAGACGCTCCTTCGAGAATGTAATGTTAATAAAGTTTTAGTAACTCGTTCAGAAGCGGGGATGTCTCTTTTTACAAGGGAAGAACAGCGTTTTGATTTTCCTGTTCGCTCAAAAGAGGTGAAAGATGTTACAGGAGCTGGTGACACTGTGCTTGCAATGATTAGTGTAGCTCTTGGTAGTGGTCTTGATATTAAATATGCCGCACAGCTTGCAAATATTGCGGCAGGAATGGCAATTGAACGCCTTGGCTGCGCTTCTATTAACCTTTCTGATTTTGCAGCGCGTCTTCTTGAATTTGATGTCGATAACAAAATTTTTGATGAAGAACATCTTTTTGCGATGCAACAAGCACTGCGTGGTAAACGGTACGCAGTTTTAGGCCTTGATAGTGCTCACGGCATGACAACAGCTCTTTTTCGCAGCATTCGTAAAGTTGCTTCGCGTAGCGAAGGTAAGAAGCTGATCGTGTATGTTAGGGATAATGATCCTGATGCCGAATTTGTTTCTCTTCTTTCTTCACTTGCCGAAGTGGATTTTATTGTTCTTAAATGTGAAAGTTTAAAGAATCTTTGCGAAATTATTCATCCACACGAAGTGTTTGTAATGGAGGGAAACAACTTAATTTCTCTTGACCATGCAACAGCGCTTCTTTCTCGTTTACAAGGCGTTCATGTGGGAGAAGCGGTTTCATCTTCTGTGATTTCTCCATTTGCATGAGCTATTGCTTTATGCTGCGCCCTTGATTTAAGGGCGCAGATCTTTATGAGATTTAGGTCCAGGTTAGATTGGAGGAGGATTGGTACTCATTGACTCTTGTCTCAAAGAAATTTTTCTCCTTGCCAAGGTCGATTGTTTCGCTCATCCAAGGGAAGGGGTTGCGGGAGCGATAGAGAGCTTTAAGTCCGATCCTTTCTAGACGGCGATCAGCGATATATTGGACATATTCACGAAACATGGGGGCTGTAAGTCCAAGAATTCCTCTGGGAAGGCAATCTTGCGCATAGAGTACCTCTAACTCAACGGCCTGTTTAATAAGATCTATGATATGGGCTTGAAACTCTGGTGTCCAAAGATCAGGGTTTTCTTGTTTAATACCATTGATTAGATCGATCCCAAAATTTAGATGAATCGTCTCGTCGCGAAGGATATATTGGAATTGCTCCCCGATTCCCGTCATTTTGTTTTGTCTATGAAATGAAAGAATCATCACAAAACCACTATAGAAGAAAATCCCTTCCATGATGATGTAGTATCCAATCAGATTTTCGAGAAATTTTTGAGCTCCCTCTTTTGTTGAGGTTGAGAAATTATCTTTCATCATTTCAGCCGTTAACTGCATCTCGAACATGTCTTTGTTATGAATCGAATTAACTTCGTTATACATGTTGAAGACCTCGCCTTGATCTAAGGAAAGAGATTCCACAATATAGTGGAAGGTGTGCGTGTGAATGGCTTCTTCAAAGGCTTGTCGTAAGAGGTATTGACGTACTTCAGGGTTTGTCACGTGTTTAAAAATTGCAAGGACGATATTGTTACCAACAAGGCTTTCTGCTGTGCTGAAAAAGCCTAAGTTTCGCATGATAACGCGTCTTTCGTCAGCAGAGAGTGTATCTGACTTCCAAAGTTCGATATCTTTGCTCATAGGCACTTCAGTCGGCATCCAGTGATTGGCGCAGCCATTTAGATAGTGCTCCCATGCCCATTTATATTTTAATGGCATAAGTTGGTTAACATCCACTTGATTGCAGTTAATCAGACGTTTATCGCTTACGTTAACACGTTTGCTGCCCGCTTCCTCGTCTGTTTTTTTAGTTAACTCTTCTTCCTCAAAACTAATCATAGCTAGTCCTTTTCGCTTAAAATTATTGACAGCTCTCACAACCTTCATCGAGGCTGCAGGCTTTGGGTGTAGTATTTTCACTCCGCTCTATTTGAATATTTCCGGAGGCGGATGTATTTTTCATCCAACGAGGCTGAACACCTCGTTTATTAATATCTGTTGTTGATTTCTCGATTTGTGTTGCGGCAAGTGTTCTTAGGTAATAAGTCGTTTTCAGACCTTTTGTCCATGCCAACATGTACATCTGATGCAGCTTTTTTCCGCTTGGTTCGGAGAGGTAAAGATTAAGGGATTGTCCCATATCAATCCATTTCTGACGTCTTGAAGCACATTCAATGATCCAGTCAAAGTCAATTTCAAAAGCTGTAAGAAAGAGTTGTTTGATCTCTTGTGGAATTCTTTCGATTTCTGTAATTGTCCCATCAAAATATTTGAGATCGTCGAGCATCTCATGATCCCATAGATTATGCTCTTTTAAGATGTTCACAAGATAAATATTTGGGACAGTGAATTCACCTGATAGATTTGACTTTACGAAAAGATGTTTATACATCGGTTCAATCGATTGTGTGACTCCTGTGATGTTAGAAATTGTAGCTGTTGGTGCAATTGCCATAGTATTGCTATTGCGCATGCCGTGTTTTTTGACAGATTCGCGAACAATCGACCAGTCTTTTGTTGTGCTTTTATCTACGTCTATGGGCATTCCTCGTTCTTTTTCTAAAAGAGCAATCGTATCTATTGGAAGAAGACCGCGGTCCCATTTAGAGCCTTTGTAACTGCTATAGGTTCCGCGTTCTTTAGCAAGCTCGCTGGAAGCTAGGATTGCATAATAAGAAATGAGCTCGTAACTGTAATCAGCGAAAGTGACGGCTTCGTGACTAGCATAACTGATTTTTTGCATATAGAGTGCATCTTGAAAACCCATAACGCCAAGACCTACAGAACGGTGACGTGTATTTGCAACTTTTGCTTCTTCTGTTGGATAAAAATTAATGTCGATTACATTATCGAGCATTCGAATGGCTGATCGTATAGTTGTAGCGAGTTGTGTCTCATTAATTCCTTTTTCTGTCATGTGCTCAGCGAGATTAATTGAGCCCAAATTACAGACAGCCGTTTCTTCTTTAGAGGTATTCAGAAGGATTTCTGTGCAGAGATTTGAGCTGTGAACGACGCCTACATGATCTTGCGGAGAGCGAATATTGGATGGATCTTTGAAAGTGATCCAAGGGTGACCTGTTTCAAAGAGCATGCTGAGCATCTTACGCCAAAGTTGCATTGCTTCAATTTTTTTGAAGAGTTTAATCTCCCCAGTTTCTGTCATCTTTTCATACTGCATATACCGTTTTTCAAAAGCATCCCCATATAAATCATGAAGGTCGGGGACATCATTGGGACTAAAAAGAGTCCACATGCCGTTTGATGCAACGCGTTTCATAAAGAGATCTGGAATCCAGTTCGCTGTATTCATGTCATGAGTGCGTCGTCTTTCATCACCTGTGTTCTTTCTAAGTTCGATAAAGTCTTCGATATCAAGGTGCCATGTCTCTAAATAGGAGCAGAGAGCTCCTTTGCGCTTGCCGCCTTGGTTAACAGCAACTGCTGTATCGTTTGCAACTTTAAGGAAGGGGATAACGCCTTGACTGCGTCCATTTGTCCCCTTAATGACAGCGCCCGTTGCACGCACGTTAGTCCAATCATTACCAAGGCCTCCTGCCCATTTTGAGAGCTGCGCATCGTCGGAAATTACCTTGAAAATGTGTCCAAGATCGTCCATGACTGTTGATAGGTAACAGGAACTGAGTTGTGAATGGACGGTTCCCGCATTGAAGAGTGTAGGAGTTCCAGGGCAGTAGAGGAATTGAGAAAGAAGATTGTAAAATTCGATTGCACGTTCATTTTTATTTGTTTTTTCTGCAAGAGCAAGACCCATTGAAACGCGCATCCAGAAGATTTGTGGTGTTTCCAATTTATATTGCAGGTCGTGAATAAAATAACGATCATAGAGGGTCTGTAGGCCCAAGTAAGAGAACTTATCATCTCTTTCGATTTTCATCGCATCAGCTAAAAGATCCAGGTTAAAATCGAGAAGGTCGGGAGAAAGACGCTTAAGAGATACGGCATGAGGGACATACTTTTTGAAATATTCGCGATGAGAGGTTTCAAGAGTTATATCTGAAGAGGAAATTTTCATAGTTTCTCGATAGAGAACATCAAGAAGAAGACGTGCTGCTACGGTTGAATAGGCAGGCTCCAATTCAATTTTAGCGCGAGCTGCAAACATGCAAGCAAGATCGATTTCAGATTCCTTGATCCCTTCATAAAAATTCGTGATGGTGTTTTCTAAGAGTTCCTCAACAGAGGTTTCTTTGAGGTCGCGACAAGCAAATTTAATTCTATTTCGAATTTGTTGTTCAGTAATGGTAGCAGGCGTTTGTGCATCTGTTGTAACATAAAATTTTCGCTCATCTACAATTTGTTCGACTTTTTCTTCTTCAATAGGGAGAGTTGATTGTTCACCTAAAGAGGCCCTATAAAGAATGTATTCTTTGGCTACATTGAAAAAGCCCTCTCGCATGAGTTGCTGTTCGATTTCATCTTGTATGAGTGAGACATCAAGTGCATGCCCTGTTTTTGCCAGTGTTACAGCTCTTGCAACGACTTTTTGTGTTAAAAGATTGACAGCCTCGATGATTGCTTGAGAAGAAGGGCCATCGATGTGACGCGCTCTTCTAAAAGCTGATTCAATAGCTGAGGCAATTTTCATTGGGTTAAAACGAACAAGAGCGCCATCTTTGCGATAGATTTTGAGATTTTGAGGAGAGTCCTCGCGCAAAGCTTTATGTTCATCTCGATAGATGATGTAGTCTCTTGCAACATCATGATAGCCAAGCTTCATAAGAGTCACTTCGACCATATCTTGAATTCCCTCAACTGTAAGGCAAGCGCCTTTTGTTGCAAGGGCTAGAATTTGCGTATTTACAAGATCTGTGACATCAAGAACAGACTGTTCAATGTCCTCGGAAAGAGCTTCTCCTTTAGGCACTTTTTTTGTGTCTCGAAATGCGGCTTCAAGGGCGCTATAAATTCTCTCTTTGCGGAAAGGAACGAGAGTTCCATTTCTTTTAACGACCGTAAAGGTGTTTTTCATAGACGTTTCCTTCATTTGTCCATCAAGGGTAGCGCTGCTTGTTTCAGCTGACGCATTATTTACGGAGGGAAGAGACTGCTTTGTCATAGAGGTATACCTCGCTTACTAGATGTTGTAGGTGTTTATGTTTTATACACAATATATAGTAGGTGTCGATGCTTTTCGTCCAGTTAAAAAAATGTGTATATAAATTTTTTTTCGGCTGTGAAAATTAAGGCGTATCTGTTAAAGTACGGACATTATGCGGCAAGTTTACCTGATCCCGAATATCATTACAGCTTTTGGTTTGGCATGCGGACTTTTTGTCATTTTTAAGGTCAACATGGTAGAGCCTGGTTCAAATGGTTACCAGCTTTTGCACTCTTCAGCATTGCTTATTCTTGTTGCGGCTTTTGCTGACCTTATCGATGGAGCAATTGCTCGCGTGATTCGTGCAGAGAGTGAGTTTGGTTTTATGTTTGATTCATTAGCGGATGCTGTCTCTTTTGGTGTAGCGCCATCCGTGCTTTTACTCAAGTCTTTGTCTTTAGAGCAAGGAACAGGGCTTTCTTTTTTTGCAATTATCGGTTCGATGCTCTTTTCTATTTGTGGTATCTTACGTCTTGTTCGTTTTAATGTGAAAACAAGCGAAGTTAAAGGTGATGCAGATGCGTTGGCTGCTGCAAAAAAACATTTTACGGGATTGCCGATTCCAGCTGCAGCTCTTGCGGCTGTTTCTTTGAATCTCTTTTTTGCTTCCGCATTTGCTCAAAAATATATCCCGATGAGTCATTATCTTCATGCTATTGTATTGATTTCTTCGATGATTTTATTAGGGTATTTAATGGTGAGTCGTTGGAAATTTCCAAGTGCTAAGATGCTTCACTTTCGTGTTCCTTCCTTTCAGCTTGTCTTTTTTACAGCAATCTTTGCCATTTTTGTTCTCTATGGTATTTTATATCATTTTCCTGTTCTTTTATTTGTTTTCACCTGGGGTTATGTTCTTCTTGGGTTAACACTTGCAATCATTCGTAAGATTGCCGGCAAAAAGTCAAAAACTCTCGAAGAGTTCGAACCCGATCACGAAGACGACGACAGCTAACTTGGTAGCAATCAGGGCCTTAGCATGAATGTGTTTAAGTCCAAGAGCGAAAGGTGAGGGCTTCCATGATGTGATCGGAGGTGATGACAAGAGAGTCTTCGAGATCAGCAATGGTGCGGGCCACTTTGAGAATTCTATGATAGCCTCTTGCTGAAATGTTCATTTTTTCTGTCGCGTCACGTAGTAGGAGTTGCGAAGAGGTGTCGATAGGACAGTATAGAGAAATTTCTTGCGATGACATAAGGGCGTTAGTCTTAAGGGGACCTAGGCGAGCTTGTTGTTTAGATCTGGCGTTGATGACGCGAGTGCGAATGCTTGTAGAAGATTCTCCCTTGGGGAGATGGGTAAGATCTGAAAAGGAAAGGGCTGGCACTTCAACGTGCATGTCGATTCTATCAAGAAGGGGACCGGAAATTTTGCTTTTATAACGCTGGACTTGAAGGGGTGTATCGCTGCATCGTTTTTGCGGATGTCCCAGGAAACCGCAAGGACAAGGGTTCATTGCTGCAATGAAAATGCAGTTGGTGGGGAAGGTCACATGTCCTTGGGCTCTTGCGATGCTAACTGAGCCATTTTCAAGTGGTTGTCTGAGTGTTTCTAGAATAAAACGGGAAAATTCTGGTAGTTCATCGAGAAAGAGGACGCCATAGTGCGCAAGTGAAATTTCGCCAGGGCGAGGGAATGACCCTCCTCCGATGAGGCCGCTTGCACTGATGGTGTGATGCGGGTTGCGAAAGGGGCGTTTTTGGATGAGACTTGTTTTTTCGGGAATTTTACCTGCAATAGAATAGATTTTGGTTACTTCTAATGCTTCCTCTAGTGAGAGGGGCGGGAGTATACTACATAATGCTTTTGCAATGAGTGTTTTTCCTGAACCCGGAGGGCCGAAAAAAAGAAGGTTGTGTCCACCTGCAGCTGCAATTTCTGCCGCGCGCTTTGCGGATAATTGTCCTTTGATATCTTCCATATCGAGAAGAGTTGTTGTTTCTTCAATGAAGGGTGCGGATTGTATGGGAGGGTGTTGATTGGGATTTTGCAAAAAGGCGCAGGCTTCTTTGAGTGAAGAGATGCCGATCACTTCGATGCCTGGAACGACGGCTGCCTCTTGCGCATTTGCAAGTGGAAGAATGATTCCCTTTTTATGGAGTTTTCTTGCAAGCAGTGCTGCGGGTAGTGCGCCGCGCATGGGGCGCATAGTGCCGCTTAGACTTAGTTCTCCACCACAGAGGTAGTCTTGTAGTGTTTGTTTAGGAATGCATTCTTGTGCTGCAAGAAGTCCGAGCGCAATCGATAGATCGTAAAGGGGTCCTTCTTTTTTGATATCACCGGGAGCGAGATTGACTGTTATGTGTAATGCATCGGAGGAATAGCCTGAGTTTTTAAGGGCTGGGATAACGCGATCTTTAGATTCTTTGACAGCAGCGTCTGGCAGCCCGACGACGACAAGAGAGAATTTTTCTGCGCTTTTGACGTCGACTTCAACTTCGATTAGAGTGGCGTCAATGCCGATAAATGCAAAAGATAAGCTGCGAGCGAACTTCATGTCGAGATTTTAAATGAAAGATTTCATTTACATCAACGTGTTTTTTGATTTTTCAATTCTAAAAAGTTTTCCTTGTACCCCGAATTGTGACCTATTTTCCCTATAGCGCTACACATGTGGAATGAGTTTTGATTTTTTTATTGAAGTTAATG
>DAHVFY010000042.1 GCA_027316765.1 Parachlamydiales bacterium
TTCCAAAAGATGTGTTGCAAAAGAATTTCGCAGCGTATGTGGAGATATTCTTTTGTGGATCCCCGCTTGTTTAGCATACATCTTAATCTGTCTCCACACATAAATCCGATCTATACGTAAGCCTCGATTTGTGAGAAAAAGCGCTGCATGATCTGAGTGATGAAAATGAACAAGATAGTGATCGACTGCTTTTACCGCAGATTTAGCAATCGGTACAAGTCTCTCTTTTCCCCCCTTTCCCTGAACGCGCACAAAATCATCGTCAAGATCGGAGACATTCAGCTGACATACTTCTGAAACTCGCAACCCTGATGCATACATCACCTCCAAAATTGCTTTATCACGCGCTCCTTTTTCTATCATAAGATCAGGCGCTGCAAGAAGTTGTTCCACTTCTTTTATGCTGAGAACGTCAGGAATCAATTGCCAAATTTTGGGGGTGTCAAGAAGAAGGGTGACATCGTCTTGAATCAACCTCTCTTTCTTTAAAAAGCGAAAAAAAACCTTAAGAGAAACAAGGAATCGACAAAGAGTGCTACTTGCAAGCTGCCGATTTTTTTGACAAGAGAGAAAAGAAATGATTGTTTCCTCTGAGATTTTTTTTAAATCATCGATCTGATGTTTCTTAAGAAATTCTACAAAATGCACAAGATCGCCGAGATATGCCTGCAACGTGTTTTTTGCAAGCCCCCTCTCTGCACCCAAGTAAGAAATGAAATCTGAGACAACACTATCCATCAAGATAGTATATAGTGCTTCCGTGAATTTGCGTCGTTTCTTATTTTTTTTTACGGCTGGTTGTCAAGCCATTCTGTTTTTATATACTGAGCCAGCTCGTTAACGGGCTTGTCTTCTTTTGCCCATTTTTCTTCGGCTTGACCCACCTTACGATAGGTGTACGCATTGATAACAAGCCAGAAAACACCAATAGCTAACGTCAATAAAAGAGGCATGAGTCCCGCTGAGAGAGCCAGCATGAATCCAAAAGAAATGAGCATCGAGACAAAAGCTACGACAGAACTGATGACTAGAAATTTCTTATCATGCGCTCCAGGGGCAGCTTCATTCAATGCTTTACAGTAGTTATAAACGTTGACAAATGTCAACGGAAGCATTACGGCCAACACCAAAAATCCAGCTACAATAAAAGGACTAATCCCTGCTGTGCCAATGATAGCAAAAGTTGTTGCTATGATTCCCATCATGCCGGCAAATACAAGAAGAGCATTAATCATCGTTTTTCGATTCCATACAGCGTCTACCCTTTCAATGATTGTTTTTAACAGCGGGCCTCTTTTAGTGGGATCCGTCTCATTTTTATACTCTTTCAAAAGATCGACCGTTTTCTCTCCCACAACCCTAGAAAGCTGCATTTCTCGCTTTAACCAAAGTTTCTTTATCTTAAAACTCATACCCAATTGAACAAGAATATTGGGATCTTTTTGATTGAACTTCGTGTAAAGTTTTTTCCACTCTTTTTTCTTTATGCCAAGTTCTGCGCAAGCTCTAGGAAGCATTCGTTCTGCTTCTTTCCTAAAATCATTATCAGTATAGCCATTTCGAACCTCTATTTCCTCCACATCTTTAACAGCAAGCAGAGTCAAAAGAAAGTCGATTTTTTCCTCAGTAGAATTAAGCTCGTTGTACTTAAATTTAAACAATTGAAAAAGATTGAAAGCGCCAAGTGCCATCGTCAACACATAAAAAATTCCAACAATTACAGTAGATATCTGCCCTAACCCAAACGTCACTCTTTCCAATAAAGTTCCCGACATAAGACTTGTTGCTTGCATGCCCAGTGTGTTAGAAGCGATGTTAAGAGGCCTAAAGAACAAAAGACCGATAGCTGCCACAGTTGATGCTATCCCGCTAGCAAACCCAAGAGTCCCCTCTATAACAGTTTGAGAATCTCCAACAGCATCTCCCTCATCAATTTTATGGACGCCATTTAAAATACTAAGAGTTGAAGTTACAATTCCGGCAAGGTTGGTAACTTGACCTAAAGTTCCTTTAGAAAGGGGATCATTAATGGTCAAAGCAGCTTGTAACCCTTTGGTAGTTCCAATAATGCTCGTAGCTTCGGTTGCTATATCGCTAACCCCCAGCTTGGGAAGGATAATAGAATCCTTTGCAATCCCGTTGATGAGAGCATTTAACCCCTCTGGAGAACCTTTCTGACCGTTCGAAACAGAGGGCTGCTGGTTCACCGGGACGGAACCGCTAAGGTCTTGTATTGCTGTTGTATTACTCATAGTTATCTTCCTTGCCCTTAATTATAACATAATATTAATTATAATTAAAGATTTCTTTAACAAAAGAAGACAACTAACTAACAGTTAATGTTCTGTGAGATTTTTCATAATTTAAAATATTTGCGTAGCTGATACCATTGATTGCAAGCCACAGAGCTCCAAGAACTAAAGTTAAAACAATCGGAACTACCCCGAAACTAAAGATACTTGTAAAGACAACTGTCCCTCCGGTTACCATAAGTGCCACGATCGAATTGAGGATTAAAAGATGTTTATCGTAACGTCCAGGAGGCGTATTTTGTAAATCAGCATAATAGTTATAAGCATCGGCTGCCATCATGGGAAGGATAACGGCAAAAATCCACACCGAAGCGATGGCAATTGCTCCCACGTTACCTGTAAAGACAAATCCTGCAATCGTTGTCACACATCCCGTGAACCCAGAAAGCACGTAAAGACTGTGCACTAACGTATTCGTTAGCCATGCACGTTCCACTTTAGCAATTAGCGCATCTTTCTTCTTCTTCGAAGAAAAGGAATAACACCTTTTAAGACGCTGCATTGTGCTAGATCCGCCTATGATTCTCTCAAGCTGCACTTCATGTTTTAGTTTCATTTTCTCCAATTTCGCATCACTGCAATTCTTTAATTTTCTTTGCTCTTGAGGTGTCAAATCTAACTGATTCCTAAGAAATGTCACTTTATCTTTCTCTAAAGTGTACTGACAGCGAAATTTGAGCAATTGATACAGGTGGCATAGCGAAGAAAGACCTAGTAAAGCATAAAAAACGCCAAAAATTGCGCTTGCTGCCTGTCCAAGCCTTAAAGTCGCATGTTTAAGGGAAACGGCCCCCTTCGGCTGAACAACCTCTAAAAACAACGAAGCTGGCCGAAAAAGGAGCATTGCAGCTCCACCTAGCGTTTGAGCCACCGATGAAGCGAAAGACAATCCTTCTGCAATCATGCCCTGTTTATCATCAAGCGACAGAGCTTGAGTGACTTGACTTCCAGTTTTAAGGGTATTAAATGTCCCGGCAAAAAGATTAAAAATTGTGGTAATACCCATCAAGTGGTAAAAAATGCCACTTTTGTCTACAGGGTACCCAAGAGCACTCGTCAGATCAACGCATGTAGTACGGATGGCCCAATTAAGATCCCCATTGACGCTAACGCCGCCCCAAAATTTACCGCTTATAAGTGTTGATAAAAATTTTGAAACCGAATCAACTGATTTAGACTCTATATTAATATCATAGGGGCATGTATTTACAAATGGATTACTATCATAGCAATCAACTACTAAACCAGACATAATCTCATCCTATTTAATATAAAATTGTAAATAGAAACGAAATTAAAATGAATTATTAAATTATTTTTTACTACGCTACAACTACTGAGCTTTGAGCTCTTGCATCTCTAGCCAGTTAGGATTAGTCTCTTCCAAGCTTAAGGACATCTGATTCTTTTCAAATTTCAAAATATTTATATATATTACTGCATTCATACACAGCCAAAAGCCTGAAACGAGCAAAGTCAAAAGAATTGGAACGATACCAAAACTAAAGATACTTGTGAAAGCTATGGCAAGACCTGTTACTATAAGAGCTACCACAGTGTTAATTAACAAATACTTCTTGTCGTGGGCTTTTGGAGCTGTATCTCGAAGATCTACGTACTGACAGTACGCATCAGTAATACTCATAGGCAAGATCACAGTCACAATCATTACAAGTGTCACCAACATAATTCCAAGAGGACCTGTAAAAATAAGTGCAGCGATAGACGTTGCTAAGCCTAAAACTCCATAGACAATGGCCAAGCCGCTCAGCACGATCTTTTCGACAGCCACGCGATTAATTTCAACGATGCCTGACGCTGCAGGGTCCTTAAGTTCTCTAACGGCTTTGTGTCCAATCAATCTTGTTAATTGCGCTTCTTTTGTCATTTTAAGTTTATTTTGCGCAAAAATGCAGCCAATATTTGCTAATTGATCACTATCCGATAACACTTGAGCGCGCATCCTTTCATTCTCACAAATAAGTGGAAGGATCTTTTTTGCTTCTTTAATGAATTTTTCTCTCGTCTTGTCATCATTTAAGCCATTTTTTAATTTTTCTATTTCTTCTTGACTTTCCAGATAACTCACAAGGAGTTTATGTTTTTCTGACTCGGATGTACAAGCATAGTACTTGTTATAAAATTTGATAAGTTTAAAGAGATTACGCGCACCAATTATCCCGCACAATCCATAGAAAACGCCAAAAACAAGCGTTACTAACTGCCCAACTGCATAAGTCACTCGCCCAAATAAGCTTGAAGCACTGACCCCCTTTGCAGCGGTAATGATTGCCATAGGTCTGTAAATAAGAATAGCGGCTCCTCCGCCTGTCTGCACGGAAGCTCTAGTCAACTCAATCGCAGCATCAATAACGCCGTCCCGATCGCCAATTTTTCTGGCTAAATCAAAAGCAAAAAATTGCTTTACAGCTTCATAAACACCTAAAATGACGTGAAAAGCGGAATTCAAACCTTCGAATTGATAAAAAAAGCTACATTTCGTCGCACCTGGGACTAGATCAACAAGGCTACGAACCAGCCAGCTAAAATCCATAGCGACAAAGTTAGGTACCTTTTCACTCAGAGAAGAAGATCCCCTGGATTCAATGACAAGACGCCCTGTTTTCTGCTCCAAAGTCTCTTCTTCGCAAGGCAACCCAGGGAAGCCGAGCGGAAGCTTTGAAATGGATCGTTCTGGTAATCTAACAGTCATAACTTTTTTCCTGCTTTTTCGAGTTTAATTATAGCAGAAAATGTAATTAAATTAAACATTTTATTAATATATATTAATAAAATGCTAACTAACTGAATGTTAAATAATTGCGGCTTTTATTTCTTTTCCCGGTCACAATTCGAGGTTTAACTTAAAAGGGGGGATAAACTGACAAGAACATCTCTTAACACTTCAAGAGGCCTTTGGTCTGCATTAAAACGAGAAATGAGGGCTGAAGGGTAGTGTTGTAACATTTCAAGCGTCTCTTTTTGATAGATCTCCATCCTCGTTTTAAGAACGAGCTCGTCCGCATCATCGGCTCGTCTTTCAATGATGGCTCGCCTTTGCATACGTTTTACAAGTTCATCGGTACTAGAAACCTCTAATACGATGACATGCATCACTTTGATATACTTATCCAAAATAGCTGCTTGATTCGGCGTTCTAGGGATGCCATCAAGAAGAAGAAATTGTTGTTGAGGAAAATAACGATTCGTTGCGATGAGACCATCCATATAGTGCTTCCAAATATGGATTGTCACGTCATCTGGAACCAGATGTCCCTTCATCGCATAGCTATGAAACAGTTTTCCAGCCGGTGATTCCAAAGAAAGCCCTCGAAAAATATCACCTGAAGAAAGATGGAAGTGATTACCAGCGCTGCTTAGAAACTTCCCTAAAGTCCCCTTCCCAGACCCTGGAGGTCCGAAAAGCAAAATTGAGCGAAAAGGTTCGTCGTAATTTGGTATGAGGCATTCTGCATCTTCATTGATTTGTTCTGTCATAGCAACTCCAAAAAAATATACACAAGCAAATCCAGGGATCTGAAATTTACTCGTGTACGGATTCTACATCACACTTGTTTATCTCACAAGTTATACCGAACGCATTTCAAAAAATTGCAAAATGCGTTGCTGTTTTTTCTTGACTTATGTGAACAAAAAAAACACACTCGACTGTAAAGTTAAAAATTAACCATAAGGTTTAAGTCATGAAAAATGTAAAGCCTCTTATCTCGCTGTTTATGCTAACTGCCACTTCTATGGTGTGTGCAAATCCGCAAGGATTTCAATCTGTGACAGGCGATGCTAGTATTTCATTTTCTGATGTACAAACACTCGAGGTGACAACGGGAAAACAATCCATTATTCAATGGGACGCATTCTCGATCGACACTTCCGAGACTACTCGATTTGTAATGCCAACTAGCAGCTCTACAGTTTTAAATAGAGTCTTAGGTGGGGAACTCAGTCAAATCCTTGGAACCCTTGAAGCTAATGGAAAAGTGTTTTTGATTAACCCCAAAGGGGTACTTGTTGGTCAAGATGCTCATGTCAATACATCTAGCTTCATCGCGTCAAGCTATGATGTTCTTGATAATGACTTTATGAAAAACGGAGAAATTGCTTTTAAAGGCAACAGCGGTTCTATCGTTAATCTTGGTACTATTGCGGCCCTAGATGGTGATGTAGTATTGATAGGACTACAAGTTTCTAATCAAGGAACCATTGACGTTCCTGAAGGCACAGCTGCTCTTGCAGCGGGAACTGAAATTTATCTAAGACCGGATAACAATGAAAAGATTCTTATTCGAGCTAATCTTTCTGACATCATTGCGGATGTTGGTGTAGAAAATCAGGGTCTCATTACTGCTTTACAAACTGAGATCAAAGCAGACGGCAATATTTATTCAATTGCCATTAAAGAGAGTGGAAAAATCGATGCTCTTACAAAATGTAGACGTCGCAACAATAAAATTTATCTCGTAGCAGATGGTGGTGCGATAGAAACATCGGGCACATTGACGGCAGAGGGCGGTGAAGTACGAGTTCTTGCTGATAAAATCGCTCTCTTAAGTGGATCCCACATTAACGTTTCAAGCGAAAATAATGGCGGTAATGTGCTCATTGGAGGCGATTATAAAGGAAGTAATCCCGATGTTAAAAATGCATCGTATGTGCGCATTGAAGAAAATGTTCTCATTGAAGCCGACGCTTTCCTAGAAGGAAACGGAGGTAAAGTGATTGTTTGGGCGGATGATCTAAATAGTTTTTTTGGTACAATCACAGCGCGTGGAGGTGAGGTTTTAGGAGATGGAGGTTTTGTTGAAGTTTCCAGTATAGGTTTGATCGTTCCAAATGGCGACGTCAATACCCTTGCAGCACATGGAAAAACAGGCACTCTTCTTCTTGATCCCTGTGCGGTTACGATCACAGCCCCTCCTACAACAGAAAGTGGATTTGCAAGCGTTCCAATTTGCCCCACTGGGATTAATCCTGTTAGCTTTGACTTTACGGGCAATGCAACATCATTCATCTATGCAAGTCGTATCCAAAGCCTTTTGAGCTGCACGAACGTTACAATCGACGCTTCAGCAACGGGAACTGCAACTTCAGGCAGTATCACGGTTTTAAGTCCAATCAGTTGGGATACTACCAGCACACTCACTCTCACAGCAAATGATGCTGTATCCAGTAGCGTCCAATTTGAAGCAAACGTTACAGCACCCCTAGGATTTCTCGTGGTAAATGGCTCCACGGTTGCCCTTGGCCACAGTACGATTGATCTCATAAATCCTGTCAACGTCAATGTGAATAATATCAACATAGAAGGAACAAACCTGTCAATCTATGGAGGAGAAGGATCTGGCGCTTCCGCTCAAATTACCGGTCAAACCATCGCAATTAACCTCTCTGGAAATATTCTACTTCAAGGCGGAAACGGCGTTGGATCTTACGCAGCCATAAAAGGCGCAGGCTCCCTCAGCTCCGCAAGTTCCATCAACGCCACAGTAGGAGACTCTATTTCTATAACAGCTGGTAATGGAGTATCAAGTTCTGCAGCGATTACAGCGTCCAATGGTTCAATTTTCCTTCAAACGCTATCGGGAGCCGTTGAGCTTACCGGTAGTTCTAATGGAAGTTATGCAAATGCTTATATTGCGACATACACTTCAGGCGGAATCGATATCTTAGCTTCCACCGATGTTGTGCTTCAAGCAGGGGTTCAGCCCGGAGCCAATGCGAACATTTTCACTCAAGGAACCGATGATTACGATTGCCATATCAACATCACAACAAGCAGCGGTGATGTCCTAATTAATGGCGGCGGCCCATAGACCCTGATGCTACCAAACCTTGTTTGAGTGCGCTAGATACAACTGCTGCAACGAAGGACAAGGGTCTTCCCTTGCCGAGGAGCTGCAGGCGGTAGATAGCCTGCTCAAACAAGTCTCAAATGAGTGAGCTTTTACAAATATGAGAAATGCTGTAAGCCAAAACAGAACAAAAAACCTTAATCATAAAGCCAGCTTCAGTTCGTACTTTTAGAGCGATCAAGGAAGACAGAGAGGAAAGCAGGGTATAATCAGGCACTCTTAAAAATATTTTTTTAGTTGAAGGTATTCGTTAATTTTCATAAAATGACATCAAAATTTTAATAAAGGTGATTCTATATGGCAAAAGGCGCACGCGACAATATCAAAATGAAAAGTACAGAAAGCTCAGAGTGCTACTGGACATCCAAAAATAAACGGACCAAAACAGAGCGTCTTGAGCTCAAAAAGTTCGACAAAAAACTCAGAAGGCACGTTATCTTCAAAGAAGCCAAATAAGTTTAAAATTGGCCACAGTATATGTTTGAACTGTCCGTTGCTCTCAAGTACCTGATTCTCAAGCGGAAGCAACTGTCGGTCTCTCTCATTTCCTTAATGTCAATCGGGGTAATTTCCCTTGTAGTCTGGCTCCTTCTCCTGTTCCTATCAATTACAGAAGGAATTGAAAGGGGCTGGCTGGAAAAACTAACCGCACTCAATGCTCCCCTGCGCATTAATCCCACCCCCGCTTACTTCAATTCCTACTACTATCAGATCGATACCATCAGCGAGGCCTCCGGCTTCTTACATAAATCCATTGGGGAAAAAGCAGAAGCACTCTCTCCTAACCCCTATTCGCTTGAAAGCGATGTGGAAATTCCTAAGTATTGGCCAGCTATCGATAAAAGTTCTGACGGCTCAATGAAAGATCCTGTAAAAAAAGCTTATGAAATTCTTAAAGCCAAGGATCTAACCTACCAAGACTACGAAATTTCAGGCGCCCTCATGCGTTTAGAGCTGATCCGCTCTCAGTCGCAGCTGATCACAGCACGAGGAGATTTAACCCAAAGTAATCTAACTCAAGCCTCCTACATCGCTTCTTTTGCCGAAAATAGTCCCTATGTCCGCTCCTTGATTAGCAAGCCTACCGTCAAAGATTTGAATAATCTTTTTTACCTAGCGAACTTACATATTCTCTCTTTAGATTCCTTATTAAATCAAGTCGACATCAAATCTGTTAAAACCTCGAATAGCTACTGGCGCTTCCCTGCGGAACTTCTCCCGGAAAAAAAACAATTTTTTGTAGAGCCTTATCTGCAACAGGGAAAATTATCTCACTTTGTTTTCAATAAAAAAAAGGGTGAGCCTCTAGTTCGTATAGGAAATGACCTCATCTTTCGTGGTGAGCGTCATCCTTTATCCACAATTATCTTTACGACAGAAGAACTTCAATTTACTATCAGCGCAATCGAAAAGAATTCAGCGCAAACTTTAAGCGACATTCAATTTAAGGTAGATGGACGTCTTCAGGGAGAATCCATTGGTGGTAAGATCGCTTGGGATGGCTTGGAAATTGCCGATGCTAGCGTTGGAAATCTCCAAGAGATTGCTCCCGCTTCGAGCTCAGGCATCTTTCTTGCAAAAAGTTATCAAGAAAATGGAGTCAGAATCGGAGATCGAGGCTATCTTTCCTACACAGCTCCAACCGCTAGTTCAATTCAAGAACAACGGCTCCCCATCTACGTCGCTGGATTTTATGACCCGGGAATTATGGCAGTTGGCAATCGATGCATTTTAGCGCCGGGCTCTATCGTACGCGCGATCAGCGTCTCGAGCCATGCTTCTCATCTTAGCCCCTCTGAGTCAAATGGAATTCACGTCTGGTTTCCCAATCTAAGCGATGCTGAAAAGATCAAAAAAGAAATCACGGCTGCTTTTAAAGAGGCTAAAATTGACAGCTATTGGAACGTTTCAACTTTTCACGAATACGAGTTCGCAAAAGATCTTATGCAACAATTTCAAAGCGATCGTTATCTCTTCACGCTTGTCGGTATCATCATTTTAACTGTTGCCTGTTGCAACATCATCTCTTTGCTCGTTCTGCTCGTGAATGACAAGAAAAAAGAAATTGGCATTCTTCAAGCAATGGGAGCCTCCACAAAAAGTATTGCAGCTATTTTCGGTCTTTGCGGTGTCACTGTGGGTGTGCTAAGCAGTTTAATTGGAATTGGAGCCGCCTTTTTAACTCTTCATAACATCGACAGCGTCGTTGGGGTTCTAAGCGTCCTTCAAGGACACGATGCTTTTAATGCGGCTTTCTATGGCAAGTCTTTACCAAGTGAAATCAGTTCCAACGCCCTTCTTTTCGTGATCATTGCAACACCTATCATCTCTTTACTTGCCGGTCTTGTACCCGCCATCAAAGCATGTCGTTTGCGTCCATCTGCGATTTTGAGGTCAGAATGAAAATCCTAAAAGCTCAAGCCCTCTCAAAATCCTACTACACCCCAAGTGAAGTGAACGTTCTTAAAAGTGTGTCTCTTGAAGTAGAAAAAGGCGAAGCAGTTGCCATCATGGGAAAATCAGGAGAGGGTAAAAGCACTCTTCTTCATATTTTGGGCACTTTAGAAAGTTTAAGCTCAGGGACGATCGAGTTTCTAGGAAAACCGATTGGCAGTTATTATCTCCCTAAACTACGTAACGAAAAGATTGGTTTTATTTTCCAAACTTTTAATCTTCTTGAGGACTATACCCTCCTAGAAAACATCCTCATGCCAGCGCGGATTGGGCGCAAAGACCCTGATTTAAAACGCGCACACGCCCTTCTTCACGAAGTAGGCCTAGAAGAGAGAAAGAACTTCCTTACAAAACATCTCTCCGGTGGAGAAAAGCAAAGGGCAAGTATTGCAAGAGCTCTTTTTAATGACCCGGACTTAATCCTTGCCGATGAACCCTCTGGTAATCTAGACAGAAGCAACTCTCAAGTGATCCACAATCTACTTTTAAAGTGCGTTAAAGAACGGAATAAAACCTTGATTGTCGTCACCCATGACCCTGAGCTTGCAGGGCTCTGCGATAGGCAAATCACCCTTAAAGATGGAAGGCTTACGTGAATCTCTTAATTGTTGGTACCGGCTATGTTGGTCTTGTAACAGGTGCTTGCTTTGCTGAAATGGGACATCATGTAATGTGTCTAGATATCGATCAGAAGAAGATCGAAAATTTGCTCAAAGGAGAACTCCCTTTCTACGAACCTGGCTTAGAAGAACTGGTCAAAAGAAATATCCAAGCAGGACGCCTCTTTTTTACAACGGATTACAAAACAGGTGTTGAATTTGCCCTTGTTTGTTTTATCGCAGTTCCCACGCCCTCTGATGAAGATGGCTCTTGCGATCTTAGCTATGTCTTAACAGCGGCAGATCAAATTGCTAAGCACATCGATAGCTATAAAATCATCGTCAACAAATCCACAGTCCCTGTGGGCAGCTCTCAAAAAGTGAAAGAATCTGTTAAAGCTGTAATGTCTAGCCAGGGCAAAGATTATCCCTTTGATGTCGTTTCAAATCCAGAATTTCTTAAAGAAGGTTCTGCTGTCAGCGACTGCATGAAACCTGATAGGATCATTTTAGGCGTTGACAATCCAAAATCAGCCTCTTTGATGAAAGAGATCTACTCTGCGTTCACACTCAATCACGACAGAATTCTTATCATGGATCCCATTTCAGCTGAGATGACGAAATATGCTGCAAATGCCATGCTCGCAAATAGAATTTCTTTCATGAATGAACTTGCAGGGCTTTGCGAAAGACTTGGCGCTAACATTAACGAAGTACGCGTCGGCATTGGCTCAGACACACGCATTGGCTACCAGTTTTTGTACGCAGGAATTGGTTACGGAGGTTCCTGCTTTCCCAAAGATATTCGAGCGCTACGTGCGATGGCAAAAGAGGTCAATTATGAAACTCCCCTATTAGAGGCTGTCAATACGATTAACGAGCGGCAAAAAAAGTGGCTTGCAGAAAAAATGCGCAGGCATTTTGGAGATGTCTCAGGAAAAACGATTGCCATCTGGGGACTTGCATTTAAGCCCAACACAGACGATATGCGGGAAGCCCCCTCCGTTGACCTCATTAAGGAACTTCTTGCTTCAGGAGCTCGTTTGCGCCTCTTTGATCCGGCAGCCACCACAAAAGCTCAACAGTCCCTCCCCTCTCATCCAGACATCCACTGGTGCCGGGACGAATATGAAGCAGCGCACCAAGCGGACGCGATCGCTCTTGTCACTGAGTGGAAGCAATTCCGTTTTGTTGACTTCACACGCGTACTTGAAACCATGATGGGAAAAGCCTTTTTCGACGGGCGCAACCAATACAAAATTCAAGAAATGCGCTCTAAAGGTTTTGAGTATTTTGGAGTGGGTGTTTCATGCAAATAAACGAGCTCTTAAATCTAGTAGAGCAAGCTTTGGAAGGTTTTTTTCCAAAAAAAAACTCCCTTTGGGAAGCTGCTCACTATTCCCTATTTTCCGGAGGAAAAAGACTTCGCCCTCTTCTGACACTTGCCACAGTTGCTGACCTAGGGAGCGATTTGCATACAGCACTTCAGCCGGCATGCGCACTTGAGCTGATCCACACCTATTCCCTCATCCACGATGACCTCCCCTGTATGGATGATGATGATCTCCGTAGAGGCAAACCGACATTGCATAAAGCTTATACCGAGGGGCACGCTGTTCTAACAGGA
>DAHVFY010000043.1 GCA_027316765.1 Parachlamydiales bacterium
TTTGTTTCCGACATGTCTATTTTGGGTTCTGTAATCTCAATTTTATGAACTCATGAGGGTTTTAGAAGAACTCTATTGAGTATTTGGTTTGAAGTCGCGGATGTGAAGTTGGATGCTGGATTTATTTAAAAAATTATTCACATGAGGTGTGAATGCAATATGCAACGTGAGGTTCTTTTTGCTAATTTGAGATCGTCTATCCGCCATTCCAAAAGCAATTCCCTCAAGGAGTCTATCGTTTTGCTCTAGATAGAGTTTAAGGTGCGTTTTTCCAATGACTTTAGGGGGCCAGATCTGTTTTGCATCACAGTAGAAAATAGGCGGAGGATTCTCATTTCCGAAAGGCTCCAGCAAGTGAAGAGACTCCATAAAATCAAAGGTTAGATCTGTAAAATTAATTTTTGCATCAAGGTTGAGTTTGGAGAGAATATCTTGTTCTCTGAGTTTAATATTTGCAGCTTCTATAAATATTTCTTGAAATAATGGAATGTTTTCTTCTTTGATTGTAAGACCTGCTGCGAAATCATGTCCCCCGAAATTAACAAGAAGGTTAGAATGTGCTTTTAAAACAGGAAGCAGTGGGAATTCTGGAATAGTGCGGATCGACCCCTTTCCCATTCCATCTTCGATGGATATGATGAGCGTTGGGCGGTTGTATTGCTTGGCAATGCGAGCACTAATGATGGGAATAATTCCTGGATGCCAGTTTTTTGAAGCAAGAACGATTGCTTTTTTCTGAAGGATTTCAGGATCTTTCAGAAGAAATTGTTCCACATCTTCTGTGTCCTTGCGTTCAATCCTTTGTCTTTCAATGTTATTTAAATCAAGCTCTTTAGCAAGCGCTTCGGCTGCAACTGGATCACGAAGAAGAAGGAGTTCTACTCCTTTGATCGGGTCTGCAATCCTTCCTAGACTATTGAGTCTAGGTGCTACTTTTGAAGCGATGTCTAAAGGGGTAATTTCACCAATTTTTAGCTCGCAGATGTTAAAAAGTTTTGTGAGTCCAATGCGTTTTGTTTTACGCACTTGACGCAATCCATAACGGACAAGGATTCGATTTTCTCCGAGAAGAGAACCCATATCTGCAATTGTTCCGAGTGCTACAAGATCTAAGTAACGTTTTAAGTCGATTTTGCTAGAACTCATTTCACCATTAGAAATAAGAAGATTGGTGATCGCATGAGCTAGTTTAAATGCAACTCCTACACCGGTTAGCTCCCTATTGGGATATGTACTTCCTTGCAATTTGGGATTGAGTGTTGCAATGCAGTGGGGAAGTTTTGCTGTTGGTTCATGATGATCCGTGATGATGACATCGATGTTTTTGGAAACAGCCTCTTGCATCTCATCAGCAGAAGTGATGCCGCAGTCAACAGTGATGAGCAATTTGCATTGATTTTTGAAAGCGTAATCAAGTGCATCTAGCATTAAACTCTGTCTTAGAGAGTTGCGGTTGGGAACGTAGAAAAATACTTTAGCGCCAATAAAGCGAAGAAATTCCGTTAGAAGAACTGTTCCCGTAATTCCATCGACATCGTTATCGCCATATACAAGGATGTGTTCTTTGTTATTTAAAGCATCGCAGATTCTCTGTACTGCTTTATCCATATCAGGGAAGAGGTGAGGGTCTAGAAGGTTGGGGAGTTTTGCATACAGATATTCGTGAATTGCTTCTAGTGTAGAAAATCCTCGTGTTGCTAAAACTTGAGCCGTTGCTGGGTGTATACTAAATTCTTTTATAATAGATTTTGTCCAAACGGGATCAACATTAGGATAAACCCACAGAGGTGTGCGGTTGTTTTGTTGACGCATTGAGAACTCCCGTTATACGACGCACTGCCATTGAAGGCTAATCTGCCAACAACAATGTTGATGGCAGATCGTCGAACTTAAAGCTTCATCATTGATGATGAGTTTATAAATGTCTAGTCTAGCTATTGCGTTGTGTTGCTACAACTTCCGTTTTTTTTTCTTCGCGATTATGGAAATAGAGCATGAGTGGCGCAGCAATGAAAAGAGACGAGAGCGTGCCAAAGATTACACCTATGGCCATGACAAGAGCAAAACCAAAGATTGTAGTGCCCCCTAAGGCGATCAAAGGTACAAGAACCATTAAGGTCGTACCGGAGGTCATGATTGTGCGGCTGAGTGTGATGTTAAGAGCATGGTTAATGATCTCTGTAAATTTATGTTTGCGCATTAATCGCGTATCTTCGCGAATCCTATCAAAAACAATGATCGTATCATTGAGAGAATATCCCACAATCGTTAACAAGGCTGCGACTGTAATGAGATCGATTTGCACAGGCACACCAATCGCAGCAAGAATGCCGATTGCAGCAACCGTAAAGACAACGTCATGGATCGTGCATAATGTGGCACTGATAGCATATTTGAACTCAAAACGTGCAGTGATATAAATCATGATTCCAATGATGGCAAGAAAGAGTCCTATCGCTGCATTCCAACGCATTGTATCGGACATTTGTCCACTGACATCTGACCAGTTATAGTCCAGTTTTTCCAGTGATTGAGGTGTAAGCTCAAGATTTGCTTTTTTAAGAATATTGACAAGCCAGACGATTTTTGGATTATTTTCGTAGGAATAGTTCACATCCTTGAAATCTGTTTCATTCGGCATGCCATAAAAAGGACGTCCTGGTTGATCAAGGCTCGTGCTTAGAAATAGACGAATGGTGCTAGAGGGAGAGAGCTCTCTGATTTGGACATCTCGAGTTGTCACACCTTCTTTAGCCAGGGCTTTTTCTACAACAGATCTATAGTCGATATCTGTTTGAGGTGTTAGCTCCACTGTCAGAGCATAGCCACCCGTAAAATCCATACCTAAAATTTTGTGCTTTTGTGCAAGGCAAAGAGACATGCCAATCAAGATGATTGCAAATGAAAAGTAAGTGGCTTTCTTTGTGTATTTAAGAAAATCAAAGTTGCAAGATTTGATGAGGTTCATCATATGCAGAGCTTTATTCTTGGAATTTTGTACCCAGCCAGCAAAGAAATAGCGAGTTACAAATAAAGCTGTGAACATAGAAGATATAATGCCGATAATTAAAGTGATGGCAAATGCTTTAATAGGTCCCGCATCAAAGTGGAGTAAGATAAGAGCGGCAATGATGGTTGTCAGATTAGAGTCTAAAATGGCGGAAAATGCTTTTTTGTAACCTATGTGAACTGCAGATGCGATCCTTCCTGATTGTGAGAACTCTTCTCTGATTCTTTCAAAAACAAGAACGTTTGCATCAACTGCCATTCCTAAGGTTAAAATGAGCCCGGCAAGACCTGCAAGGGTTAAAGTTGCCTGCAAATTTTGTAGTGTTGCCCACATAATTAATAGGTTAAGTACAAGAGCAATAGATGCTACGAAACCGGCAAATCGGTAGTAGGTCATCATCATAATCATGACAAGAGCAAGAGCTAAAAATGTTGCAATGATACCGTAGGTACGCTCTTTCGCGCCAAGTTCTGGACTTACATTCTTTTCAGACAGAATGTACGGTGTAAAAGTTAAAGATCCAGCTTTTAGATCCGCTTCGAGTTGGTTCACTTCTCTTTGAGAAAAACTGCCCGTAATCATGGCGCTGTCGCTTAGAGCGGATTGTAAATTAGGATGGCTGATCACAGAGCCGTTTAAAATGACTGCCATACGCCAGCCTTTTCCTTGAGAAAAGGTTTCTCGTGAAGTATCAGCGATTTTTTCTTGTGCGAATTGAGATGTCCACGCATAGAGTGATGCTCGTGGATCTGTTTTGTAGCCGCCAGAAGTTGTTTGAGAGCTCTTAACATTAAAGGAGAGGAAATTGCCTTTTGAGGGGTCATAAGAGGCGTGTACATCCTCTAAGCTAGAACCTTCCAAAGCAAAATTGCGAAATACGATGATTAAAGGATGTGTTTGGCCGTCCCAATCTGTGAAACTGTCACCGCGAAGAACCGCAATTTTAGAGATTTGCTCGTTAAAGTCACTATTTGCAACGCTGTCAATTGGGCTTTCAAGTCTAAGTCCTTCTTGAAAAAGTGCCTTCGCTGCAAAGGATCTAGGCTCTGCTGTATCAGCATCCAGGGCATCTCCGTAAAGGTGTTTCCAAGCAATTATATTAATGTCTTCTACGCTTTTTTTATTTGTAACAACGGCTTCGTTCCATACTTCTTGTAAAAAGCGATTGATGTTATCGGCAAGTGCTGCATTGTTTAAAGAAAAGCGTTCATTGACTACGTGAAAGAACATGGATGAAGATTTAACAAGTTCAGCGGCAGAAAGGCCTTGAGCACCGGGAAAATCAAGAGTAATGAAATTGCCTTCTTGACGAATGCTGACTTCCGATACACCCATTTTGTTAACGCGTTTATAAAGTTCGTTGATGCCCTGATTAATGTCCGCTGGGTTTGTTACAGGGCGATTATTGTTGTCTCGCAGTTCGATTTGGACCGTTTTTCCCCCAGAGAGATCTAATCCCCAATGAAGAACTTTTCTGTCATCTCCTCGAAAGTATTTAACTGCGCTGAGAGCTAAGTTGTTGAGGAGTACATTTTTTGTAGGAGCTGGAACATCGTATTCTTTTTCACCTGTGATGTCGACCTGAGCTGCTCTATATTCATCGCGCCATTTTAAAAGGTCTTCATGAATTCTGGTGTCAATTTTGTTTTCTGTGAGAATGCGTTGTTCAAGATCTGAGAATTCAAGGATGGCGTAGCGTTTGGTCCCTTTAGTTGAAAATTCTTCACGTGTAGCTTTTAGTGTTGTTTGGAAATAATCTTGTTTTTCAAAGATGTAGTCATTGGCATATTCAGGGCTTAAAGCAAATGAGGAGCCTGAATAACCAAAGAATCCGTTTTGTTGGAGAATATCTTGTAGTTTACGAAAATCGTTTAAAAATTGTTCGTTCTGTTCAGAAGCAGGAGCGTTTTGCTCTTTTTGTAAAATCTTATCAATTCCTTTTGCAATGACATAAATTGAATTTGTGCGAAATCCTTTTGGGGCGGCTTTTTTGTAGATGACAGGAGCGTAGATGACAAGACCTAATTTTTTTTGCGCTGCTGAGAGATCAGAAAATACATCGAATGTCAAAATTGGAAAGGAGTCTGCTTTAAAATCGAGATGTTTTGGTTGCCAATTTGATTTTAGATTTTGCTCGAGTTCTTGGACTTCTTTTTCTGCAATGGTGCCAAGCTTTAGAGCTAAAAAGCTTTTACTGTCAGAGAGTTGATTTAATTCAATTTCAAACTGGAATTGATGAGGGGTAATTGTTTCGCCAGCTTGTTGAGATGCTGTAGCAATCTGATTATAGATGAGCTGATCAATTTGATCTTGTGAATACGCGCTTTTTGCAGCAAGTAAGTCTGGGTGCAGCCTTAATTGTAACTTTTCATTTGCCCAATCGATCACAATTTCCGATATGAATGGATTATGATTTTCTAGTGAGATTGTTTGTAAAGAGCCCTGAGCTGGGGCTGTGGCAATGATTTTGCCTAAGCTGACGTAATTTAAAGGAATTTTTCCTGAAGCAAATGCTTGAATTTCCTTTTTTACAATGATTTCGGCAGACGTCAGGATTTGTTCTCGGTGTTTAAGCAATTCAAAGCGTTGCTGATCGATTGTTGAGAGAAATTCATCGCGGTTTCTTTGTTCTACACTTTTTTCTTGAAGGTGCAAAAGTTCTGAAGTTGTTTTTGCTTTTAGTTCTGTTAAGGCGGATAAGAAACTGCTCGCAAGACTTGAGTGATTTCCTTCATCCATCTGCGTAAAACTTGCATAGTATCGTTGTGCAATTAGAGGATTATCAGAAAATACTTTTGCAAAGCTTAGGATGTTTTGTGCAACGTGAATGATCAGTTCTTGAACTTGTGGGTCGTTGGGATTGCGTGCAATTACTTGTAAGTACTCAGCATTTTCACTTGTACCGCCTAAAGCTACGCCGAGCTCGAGCACTCGATCAATTACAAGAGCCTTATAAAGGCTGCTGACAGTGCCATCGCTGTCTTTTTTAAAGGAGAAGGCAAAGAAACTATCAACTTGAGAGGGGGTGAAATGTAGAGGAATTTGTCTTTGAACAACGACGTTTTTGTTAGATACGCTTCCCGGTACATGATAAAGAGAGAGTTGCGCTGGTACAAATGGAATTAAAGAGCCGGCTCTCGGAAGATGTCTATTAAATTTTTGGGCATCTTCTTCGTTTTTGAAAGAAATTGTAATGAACTCTGGGTTTTCTTTGTCAAAATTGATTGCAAGGGGTTTGAGCTCTAAAAGACTGCAGAAGGAGGTTAACCAGTTAACGGATTGTGCTTCGAGTGTATTTACCCTCTCCATGATTTCAATGGCGACTTTATTTGCCTTTTCTTTATCGATCGGGCTTTTCAAAGGCTGTGAATAGTAGAAAACCGTCGGTAAAATGTTATAAATTGTAAGAGCAATTACCGCTAGAATGAGAAAGAACTGCCATCGCTTTTGCTTTTCCATGCTTTAACCCCAAATGTGATGTGTGTAACTTGACAAAAAGGAGCCAGAAGACTCGTCTTGTAGTTACAGTGTACCAAATCCTCTAGAGCATACGAATAAATAGCGATTCTGTCTATAATTCTTTTGCATGTAAAGAGTCTATACCCCTTCCACTTGAAAAGCGCCCAAGAAAAACGAATTGAAAACTTCAAAATTTCGAATCAAAGATCGAGGTTAATATTAATTCAATATTATCCTCGGCCTTTGATTCGAAATTTTTTGTTTTGAATCGTTTTGCTTGTGGGTGCCTTTCAAGTGGAAGGGGTATACACCCCTTCCAGTCGTTTAAAAAAAATATTACACTAATCAATAAAGTTTACTTGTTGTTTTTAATTTGATATACTTTGTTAATAAAATGAGGTTTTTATGTCTTCTGTTGCATTAAATTCTGTTGATTCTAGTTTGTTAATTGCTGATAATCAGCTGATTAAAGAATCTGCGCTAGATGTCTTTCTGGAACGTGCTCTTGCCTATCATTCGTCTTTTGAAGTGCAAGCATTGGTAGAGCTCTATTTATCTCTTTGTGATGAAGATAAAGTGGACGCTCTATATCTAATTTTAGAGGAAGGAGGAGAGAGTTGTGAAGAATTGTTCATTCACCTGTTTTCCCATTCACAGAATGAAGTTCAAAATCAGTGGGTTGCGATTGATGAAGATGAGCAGTACACGTGGGCGCATATAGCAGCTCTTTTTGGCAAACAGCATGTCATGCGCCATCTCTTGGATTGCGGTTTTAATATGCATACCGTGTCAACTTATGCTGGTGCTACACCTCTATCCATCGCCTTAGCAGGGGATATTGCTTCTAATCGACCTCTGTTAGATATGCTGAAGAAAGTTGACGATATGTTTACGGATCGGGTGGCTGAATTGAAAGTGTGGGGATCGCGATTTTCTTTGTCGGGACCTTTGTTTGAAAGTGCTCCTCTTACACTGGTTGCGCCCTTCTTTGAAAGTCTTTCTAGAACACTTTGTATAGCAGAAAATAGTGTGGAAGACCCGGTTCGTGGAGAGATTATCTCTAAGATTGTGAGCATTGTGTGGACAGTTTTGGACAAGACTCCAGAGCAACAACGAGCAGGTCTTTGTTCGTCATCGTGGGTGATGTTAGATACAGGTTATGATAACCACGCAACGATTCATCTTATTTCTTCTGCTGTTTGCGTTGAGGTTGATACGGGAATTAAAGACGGAGGATTTGAAATTTATCGGATTGGAACCCCTGATTTGGGTGTGCTTAGGGCAACGATGGGAGTGCTTTCTCTTTTAAATGAGAAGCTGGTTTCTCGTAATTTGGCAAGAGACTACTGGAGTTATACGAAAAAAAATCTTCAGCTTAAATCGGTGTGCAAATTTTCTTCCCCTCAAACAGTGGGCAATTGCGCTTGGCAACGACTGGCTGTTGCAGTTATGGCCTTATTTGTATTGATCCATTGCCAACAACCAGGTGGTGATAAACACTCTAAACAGGCTTTGATTAGTTACAACGAATGGGAGAATGTAGATTGTCAAGAGGCTTTTGAGTATTTAATGATCAATTTATCCAAGGTGCCAGATGCTATATATAACAGGGAAAATATTGTGAACGGACTTATGTTCGATGCTTTAAGACGTGCTTTTTTAGGAAATGACAAATTTCTTAGTTCGTTGTTAACTCTGCAGCATGTTTATGCTGATGTTATCAAGATGGATTTAACGCATTGGCAAGATCCTCATTCTGGTGCATCTCTTGCTCGATTCGCATTGCATTATGAAATGCCAAATGTGTTCGCAGCTCTTGTTTCTTTGAATGCTAATTTTGAACTTCCTGATGGGCAAGGTAAAACAATTTTCGATGATGTTAGAGAGGGTAGAGTTGTAACAGGTAAGTTGTACTTGCCTTTGCAAGAGCTTTATAAGAAGGTGCACTCTCTGGAAAAGAAAGCTGAGATTCAAAATTTGTGCAATCGTCTGCGCTTAAGGGTTTAAAAATATAAAAATATTTTTAATTACCCATCAAATTACAGATCCGCTATGCTACTTAAGAGTCATTTTTAAGGGAGCTGCGGAGAGTCATGTCCGGTGTTATTGTTGTAGGTATTCAGTGGGGAGATGAAGGTAAGGGGAAGATGATCGATCTTCTCGCTGAGCACGCAGGACATGTCGTCCGCGCGCAAGGAGGGAATAATGCTGGTCATACCATCAAGATTGGTGATGAAGAATTTCGCTTTCATCTTGTTCCCTCAGGAGTTCTTTATCCTCATGTTCATTGTTATATTGGAGGAGGAACTGTCATTGATCCAGACGTTCTCATTAAAGAAATGCAAGGACTGGAGGCTCGAGGCATTAAGTTGCAAGGCAGGCTTTCTATTTCTCCTTATGCTCATGTTATTCTTCCTTATCATCGGGAGTTAGACAGGCTTTATGAACAGCAAAAAGGGAGTGGATCGATCGGCACAACAGGAAGGGGTATCGGTCCATGCTATGCGGATAAGGCGTTGCGGATTGGGATTCGCATGGGTGAATTGCTTAACCGAGAAATATTAGAGAAGAGACTTGCTCTAGCGGTTAATATAAAGAATCAGGAACTCGAAAAAATTTTCCACGTTTGTAGGGTGGATTATGAAAGTCTTCTTCATGAATATTTGAGCTTTGGTCAAAAACTTGCTCCCTTTATTATTTCGTTTGAAAATGAGTTAGATGCATTTCTTAAAAAAGGTGCCGATGTTTTGTTTGAAGGAGCTCATGGAAGTTTATTGGATACCACATTTGGAACATATCCTTTTGTAACTTCGTCTCCTACTCTTGCTGGGGGAATATGCGCGGGTGCGGGAGTGGGGCCAACAAGAATTGGTCATACTCTTGGTGTTGTCAAAGCTTATACAACCCGTGTTGGTAATGGCCCTCTGCCTTCGAAGTTGTCTTTGGAAGAAGAGAGGCTTTTTCCTGATAGTTCGTCTGCAAGAGAAATTGGTACAACAACAGGACGTAAAAGGCGTATGGGATGGTTTGATGCTATGATTGTTCGATTTACAGCTCATCTGAATGGAGTTGATTCCATAGCGCTTACAAAGCTTGATATATTGGATCAATTAAAAGAGATAAAAATCTGTACGGGTTATCGTTTACATGGGAAAATGTTAGATGCTCCCCCTGTAATCCCTGAGGAGATGGAAGCTGTAGAGCCTGTTTATGAAATAGTTCCCGGGTGGCAGAGTTCGACATGTGATATTGAGAGGAGAGAAGATCTTCCTAAAAATGCCCTTAAGTATCTTGAAAGGGTGGAAAAGTTATGCGACACTCCAATTAGCATTTTGTCTCTTGGTCCTGAAAGACATAGAACCCTCTTTTTTAGAAAATTTTTTGGAATGAAATAGTAGTATGAATTCACTTGTAATGGAAGAATTAGAACCTAAAGATGTTTGTTATGAAAAAGAAGAGCTGGAGCTTTTGAATTTAGCTCAAGTTCCTAAGCATTTAGCAATTATCATGGATGGGAATAGGCGGTGGGCTAAACAGTTTAATCTTCCTTACATGGCAGGTCATTGGAAAGGAGCGGATACGTTAACAAAAATTGTTAAAGCAGCTTCCGAACTTGGAGTTAAGGTCTTAACAGTGTACTCCTTTTCCACGGAAAATCGGAACCGACTTCCTGAGGAAGTAGAAGCTCTTATGGATTTATTTCATGTCCGCCTTTCTGAACAGAAGGAATCGATGATTCGAGATGGAGTCAGACTTGGCACGATTGGAGACATTGAGAGATTGCCTGAAAGAGTTAAAAGAGCACTGGAGGATGTAAAAGAAGCAACACGACATGGCAACAAAATTGATCTTGTTTTGGCATTAAATTATGGCGGACGAGATGATATTCGTAGAGCAATTAAAGCAATTGTAGAAGATTGTGTTAGCGGAAAGGTAGCTTCGAAAGAGATTTCAGAGCAGTTAATTGCTAGTTATTTGGATACCGCTAGTTGGGGTGATCCTCAGTTGCTTATACGCACAAGTGGTGAATTGCGAATCAGTAATTTTCTTCTTTGGCAAATTTCTTATTCCGAAATGTATGTAACCGATGTGCTTTGGCCGGATTTTAATGAAAAGAACTTGCTAAGCGCAATTATTGAATACCAGCGTAGACATCGAAGATATGGAGGATAGACTGAAGTATGACCTATAATCAACGAATAGCAGACTTGTATAAGAGGTTTCTTGTTTCTAGTGTAATGCTTGCAGTTTTGATTTTATTGCTCGCTTTTTCCATGTGTAGTTGGGTGAGTTTTCTTTTTGTCATTGTTGCTGCAATTTTTGCAGGTATTGGGGTTTGGGAGTATGCCCAACTCGCTGTTGCAAAAGGATTAGCCCCAGCTTCTAGATTGATGATTGCTCTTGCTGTGGCTGAAGTTTTGACGTATTTCATAGCGTTAAAAGCACATAACTGGTGGCCTTTGCCTGTTATTGTGTTGGTATTGTCAGTAGTTATTTTGTTTGTAAGACATTTCCGAGATGCATCAGAGGCTCTTGTGCATATTGCTGTCGAGTTTTTTGGTATTTCTTATCTAGCAGTTCCGATCGGATTAATGATCGGAATTCTTTACCCTCTTTCTCCTACGGGAGAGTTGATGGACGGCAGGTGGTGGTTTGCGTATTTGATTCTTGTCACTAAAATCACAGATGTTGGCGCTTATTTTGTTGGAAGACTTTGGGGCAAACATAAGCTTGCGCCGGTTTTAAGTCCTAAAAAAACTGTAGAGGGAGCGATCGCTGGTTTTTTATGTGCTTGGTTCGGGAGTCTTGCGATGTATGCACTTGGTAATAGATTCTCTCATGGTACATTTCATTTAACATTTTTAGAGGCAACGTTTTTGGGGATGTTGATTGGTATCGTAGGGCAAGTTGGAGACCTTTCAGAGTCTTTATTAAAGCGAGATGCTTTTGTTAAAGACAGTAATCGACTGCCGGGGCTTGGGGGTGTGCTTGATATGTTAGACTCGCTGTTGTTGACAGCTCCTGCACTATATTTTTTCCTTCTTTTACGTTAACTAAAATTGGCCTCTTATGATTATTACAATTGATGGACCTGCCGGTACGGGGAAAACAACGGTTGCAAAACGAGTGGCAGAATGTCTTCATTTTGCATATTTTGATACCGGCGCGATGTATAGAATGGTAACGTGGTTAATATTGCAAGAAAAGACGGACATTACTGATCTTACGGCTGTTCAAACTGTCCTTGATTATTTTTTACTAAATTTTAATATTGAGGGAGGACGGTATTTTATCGGTGCAAAGGACGTAACGCAAGAAATTAGAAAGCAAGAAGTTACAGCTTTTGTCTCTCCTGTTTCAGCACTGCCTATCGTTCGAGAATCACTGTGGAAGCTTCAGCGCAATTTTGCAACGTATGGGGATTCTGTGTTTGAAGGAAGAGATATGGGCTCCGTTGTTTTTCCTGATGCAGAGATTAAAATTTTCTTAACCGCAAGACCTGAGGTGCGTGCCGAACGGCGTCTTTTGGAACTCCTTGCAAAAAATCCTCAACTTGATCACGAACAAGTTTTGGCAGATATTCAAAAACGGGATGAGATCGATTCTACAAGGACACTTGCCCCTTTGCGTTGCCCTGAGGGTGCTTATCAAATTGACACTTCAGACTTGGATCTTGATCAGGTAGTTAAAGAAATTCTTGAGTATAAGTTGAGGCATACATGAGACCGGCTTGGGCTAGACGCTCTTTAGGGATGCATTTTTTATATAGGGTTGTTCTTTTTTTTGCTTGGATTTATTGTAAGGTTTTTTATCGTAACCGAGTTTATGGATGCGAATCTTTTTTAAAGGGAGGAGCAATCATTGCATCGAATCACACTTCTTTTTTGGATCCTATTTTACTTTCGATTTCTTGGCCGGAAGAGGTGCATTTTTTAGCGCGCGAGACTCTTTTTAAACCATTTGGCTTTGGCGCTTTTATTCGCGCATTAAATGCGCATCCTGTAAGTGGTGATGCAAGTGATGTTGCTGTTTTCCGTACTATCGTTTCTTTGATGAAAGAGGGAAAAAAAGTGATTCTTTTCCCAGAAGGGACGCGTTCAAGTGAAGATAAATTAGGCGTTATCAAGCCAGGCATTGGTCTTTTGATATCAAGATCTAACGCTGCCATTATTCCCGCTTATATTCATGGTTCATATGATGTGTGGAGCAAGAAGCGAAAGATTCCTAAACTGTGGGGAAAGACGGCTTGCGTGTTTGGAGCGCCCATTTATTATAGCGATTTCTCTCATCTTGATAAAAGAGAAGCGCAAGCGGCGATTGCAGAGAAGTTATCTGAGGCGATTCTTTCTCTTCGCGCTTGGTATGAGGCAGGAG
>DAHVFY010000044.1 GCA_027316765.1 Parachlamydiales bacterium
CTTTCTTATCAGTCCAAGTTTGGTCGAGGAGAATGGCTTCGCCCTTATACAGATGAAATATGTCGGGATATCCTGACATGGAATGAAGGGCGTCGTCATGTTGTCTTCATTCCTTTAAGTTTTACCTCAGATCATATCGAAACTCTTTTCGAAGTGGAGCAGCTCTATCTTCCCATAATACGTAAAGCAGGCCTTATAGCAGAGCGTTGTCCCGCACTTAACCGCTCAGCTGGTTGGATTAAAGCGATTGCCACCATCGTCCAAACCTCTCCACTTACCACTACAGAAGCTCTGATTTATGACCGCTCACTTCGGAGTTAGAAGACAAGAGCGCGGAGGATATAAAAGAATAGAATTGACATGAGTGCGCTTGCAGGAATTGTAAGGACCCAAGAGAGAATCACATCTTTGATGGTGCTTAAATTAAGAGCACGGATGCCGCGGGCAAGACCTACACCTAATACGGCGCCGACAAGACAGTGGGTAGTTGAGATCGGAAGGCCGAGCTTGGAGGCGATAAGAATGGTGATTGCAGCGCCAAACTCCGCACAAAAACCGCGCGTAGGAGTCAGTTCCGTAATTTTTTTGCCAATTGTCTCGATGACGCGCCAGCCCCAAGTGGCAAGCCCGATTACAATGCCAAGACCGCCAAAGATAAGAAGCCAGGAAGGGATGATGGAAACATCGGAAATCACGCCATTTTTAATCACATCAAGGACTGCAGCTACAGGCCCGATTGCATTGGCAACATCGTTTGCCCCGTGAGCAAAGGCGATAAAGCAGGCGCTTAAGATTTGGAAGTAGCTAAACATTTTTTCTACAAATCGATACTCAGAAGAGCGTTCAGCAAAACTTGTTTCCTTGCGCATTGTTTTAGAGAGATCTTTGACTTCATCAAGAAGTTGAGAAACGCGCGCATGCGTCTCATCAAAGGAAGTCACGTGCACCCTTTGTAAATGCTTAATCGCTTTTTCTAAGCTGACAACAGTCTGCGGTAAATGACGGGACATTGGGAAGGAGGGCTCATCAGAGACCCGGATCCGTCTAACGAGGATGTAGGTAAGCCCGGCACTTAATAATCCCACAAGAAGCGCAATCATGACCGCTTCTGGAAACGTGAGGTAAAGATTAAATTTTTGTAGGCCATTGAAAATTAAGCTAAGAGTAAAAGTTCCTAGAACAATGAAAGAGATCAGTGGGAGGATCCGTTTTGTTGCCTCAGTTGGATTCATTGCATAGAGAATTTTTCTTTGCAAAATACTGAACATCAAATACGCGATGACAGCGCCGCATAAGGGAGAGAGCACCCAGCTAATGGCAATTGATGCAGTTTCTTCCCATTGGATCGCGTCAACTCCGCCGATTAAACAGCCGAAGCCTAAAATTGAACCGACGATTGCATGCGTTGTTGAAACAGGCCATCCAAAATAGGAGGCAAGCTGTAACCAGACACTTGTGCCGAGTAGAGCCCCGCACATACCGAGAATGAGAAGAGTGGGCTCCGTCAGAAAAAGACTTGTATCGATCAGTCCTCGCTGCATCGTCTCAGAGACGTTAGAGCCTACGAAAAAAGCTCCGCAAAATTCGAGGATCGCTGCAACGATCACAGCCCTACGTAAAGTTAAAGCGCCCGAACCAACAGAGGTTCCCATAGCATTAGATACATCGTTAGCGCCGATGTTCCATGCCATATAAAAACCGATGGCGAGTACAAGAATTTCTAAGATTGTTTCTACAGTCATTCCGTTATTTAAGTTCTAAAACCATACGAATGCGGTTAGCAAGTTTTTCAGATAGATGAGAAAGAGTACCAATTTCCTCTGTTAAACGCACCCATAAATAAAAAGCGGGCGCACAGAGCTGTTCACCTTGAGTAAATAATTGTTTCATGAAAGCGCGGTGCATCCTGTCGGCTTCGTGTTCTTTAAATGCAGTCTGCTCGACCATTGACTTGACCTTTTCAGCTTCAATCCCTCCAAAAGAGGATTCTAGAAGTTCGTCGATTTCTGCGATGATCCGTTTTGCATCCCAGAAAACTTCTGTGTTTTTTTTATAAAGCCCTATAAGATCGCTACCAAAATTTTGAAAAAGTTCCAGGGGACGCAGCGATAAGAGGATGCCAATATCTTCCGCTTTATCCGCAATACTATCTTGTATCGAGAGGATGTCGAGGAAATGAGAGCGATCAATGGGAAGAAAAATGCTTTTGGGAAGGTGATTGCGAATGTCATTTTTTGTAAGATCGGCTTCATGTTCTAGATCGCACAGTTCAGCGACTAATCTTTCGATTTTTTCCCCTTCAGACTTCATGAGAATATCGAAAATTTTAGAGAGCTTTTCAATACAGTTTGCAACCTTATTCATGTGGGTTTGAAGGGGTGCAAAAGGCGATTTTCCAAAAAGTCTAGCAATCGTTCGCATATAATAAACTCATTGTGTTTGTAAGAGAACCTTATACACTAGGTACAGGTTTATCACAAGGTGCTTCCAGCTTTATTTTTGTCTCCTCTTGCACTTCAAAATCATCTTGCCTTTCTACCGCATTCTGAACGGAAATGATATCTCCTCGTTGGATATACTCGAATGCACGTGCATGTTTGGGGTGCACTTTAAGCGCACTTCCAAGAGTTTTTTGCCCCTCATTTCCGCATAAGAAAAATCTTGTACCCCGAAACGTTTCCACAGGCGGACTTACAACCCTATAAAGAGGTCGTGTTAGCTGCGAAAGGGGAGAATTCTTCAGAAGCAGGTAAGACATTTTTAGTGAATTGAGATTAATCCTCAGAGAACGTTGAATTTCTTTGACAAGAGGTGGTTTGTCAAAAAGTCTTTGCGCGTAACAAGCAGATTTTCCATGCTTAAGTGCAGGACAAAGACCTCTCCATAAGCAGGGAGCTTGGATCTGGATATTATTTTGATTTAAGCTGTCGCGCAGCATTAAAAGCCGCTGATTGGCTTCTGCATGAGAGGGTTCAACGATTAAAAGATAGCCCTCCTCAGAAAGACGCGACATCAAATGTTTGATATAAAAGAGAGGATCGTCTGTTAATTCATAGAGCGCATAGCCAATGATGATCAAATCCCATTTACCCTCTACAGGTAGATTGAAATTGCGGCAGTCGTGTTGTCTGAGCGAAAGAGGATACCCGAGTTTACCACAGACCTCACCCGCAATCTTCAGAGCCTCTGAGTTAAAATCAAGACCCACAACCTCACGAGCACCTGCCTTTAACGCAGCAAGACCAAAAGGCGCTGCTCCGCAAGCTAGATCTAAAACACGTGCCGGGCAACGTCCTGAAAATGTGGGAATCTCCTTCAAAAGACTTGAAGCTTGAGCCAGATGCAGCTGCCAGTCGTAAAGAAGGTAGGCACCTAGAAGTTCTTTATCGGAAAACTGATTTTCCTGATGCAGTCTTTCAATAGCTGCTGTAAGAGAGCGAAATTCTCTTGTTTGCAAGCGGTCAAGCGGACCGATTGGAAGCTTTAGTAGCTTTCTCCATGCGGCAATGAGAATTGCAGTTTCTTCAGAAAGGGGTGTCTCTTCAAGAGAAGATGGCTTTTTTTTCATTTTCCGTCATTTCTTTCCATTTGCCAAGGGGGAGCGGTCCGAGCAGTAGCCCCCCGATGCGGATTCTTGAAAGCTCGAGGATATCTAGACCACACTTTTCAACAAGAATCCTGACTTCTCGTTTTTTTCCCTCTTTTACAACAACTTTGAGAGTTCCTTTTCGTACTTTGGTAACGCGCTCCGGCTTAATCCAAACTCCCTCGATCAGAGTGCCTTCACTAATGGTAAGCAAATGTTCATGGGAGATTTCTTTGTCCGTTTTGACAAGATATTCCTTTGAAAGATTCGCAGAAGGGTGAATCACTTGATTTGCAAAAGCGCCATCATTTGTAACAATGAGGAGCCCTGTTGTGTCCCGATCCAAACGACCCACAGTGAACAGGCGATAAGGAAGATCTTGAAAGAGGTCGGTAATAATTTTTTTAGACCCAATTCGAGTGTTTGAGCATACATACCCCTTCGGTTTGTTCAGTAGGTAGTAAACTTTTTTCTCTACATGATTAATCTCTTTTCCATTAACGAGGATTTTATCGTTATTTAAGGAGACAAGCGTCTGCGGGACGCGGATGATAGTGCCATTAACCCGGACCCTTCCCTCAAAAATTAATTCCTCGCAAGCCCTTCTAGAGGCAACTCCAGCCGCAGCTAAAACTTTGCTCAAACGATTTTTTACATTCATGGCGAATATCATAGCTGTTAAGAGATAAAATAACAATTCGAAATATTCCTAGATCCTGTTATGATCGTGTCATGGCAAAACTAATTTTGTTAAGACATGGCCAGTCGGCCTGGAATAAACGGAATCTTTTCACCGGCTGGGTCGATATCCCCTTAAGCCGCCAGGGGATTCAGGAAGCTTTCGATGCGGGTAAACAATTTGCTCATGTTCCCATCGATGTGATTTTTGTTTCCTCATTGATTAGATCGCAATTGACCGCCTTTTTAGCAATGAGCGTTCATGACGAAGGGAACGTGCCGTGTGTCGTTCATCAAGAGGGTGGTCCTCTTGAGGAATGGGCCAAGATTCACAGCGAAGAAGCAAAGGCGCATACAATCCCCGTGATTCCCGCATGGCAACTCAATGAAAGGATGTACGGCGCCCTTCAAGGCTTAAATAAGCAAGAAACAAAAAATCAGTATGGTGAAGAACAAGTCAAAATTTGGCGACGCAGTTTTGATACTGCACCTCCCGAAGGAGAGAGCCTTGCAATGACAGCAGAAAGAACCTTGCCTTATTTTAAAGAAGAGATCATTCCCTATCTTGAGAGTGGAAAAAATGTTTTGATTTCAGCGCATGGTAATTCTTTGCGTGCCATCGTCATGTATTTAGAAGATCTTTCAAAAGAGCAAGTACTCGAGCTTGAGCTCGCAACAGGGGTGCCTCTTTTCTATAATTACGATAAAGGCGTATGCACAAGATCTATCTAAACGCCTCTGAACTATCATCTGCTCCTCAGGAAGTTAACGTAAGCTTACAAGCGCTTTACGCTTTGCTTGGCGCTGGTAAGAAGGATGCGTTTCATTTTACGACAAGTGCAGGAGCCGCCTTTGAGCAAATCTGCCTTTTTCATCATCTCAATGTTGTGCGCGAGACAGGAAGAAATCATATTTTGATTTTAGACCCTGTAGAAACACATGTCGAACGCTCATTAAAGCAGATGGAGCTGCTTGGCTGGAGCTGCAAAAAATTGCCAGTGAATCACCAAGGACAATTAGTTAAACAGACGCTCATTGAAGCCATTCGTCCGCGTACAAGCCTTGTTTCTTTATCCTGGGTGCACGGCCTGACAGGTGTTATCCAACCCATTCATGAGATCGCAGCTCTTTGTAAAGAAAACGGCATCCGTTTGCATGTGAACGCTACATTTGCTTTGGGATCTTTATTTTTTCGTTTTCAAGACCTTGATGTAGATGCTCTCTCTCTTGAAGGCGCTTTTTTAAAAGCACCTCTTGGAACAGCAGGTTTCTTGATGCGTGCGCACTTGCCAATGGAAAGAAAAGAAGAGCCAAGTCATTGGGGAGTCGCAGCACTTGTTCGATCTCTTGACACTTTGATGCATCACTTTGACCATCTGTCAACAGAAACAGCGCGCCTTCGCGATAAATTAGAAAAGAAGATCCAGGAAGGTTATCCAGAAGCCCAGCTTCTTTTTCAGGATGTCGAGCGTTTACCAACAGTTGCTGTGATCGCATTTCCCGGCATTGCAAGTGATGCGCTGCATTACTTACTTCAGAAAAAAGGGATCTACACCTCGATAGGCGGCGGGTATTTCCCAACACTCTTCTCAGTGCTAACTTCATATGGGATCTCGCCTCTTCTTGCGCACTCAGCACTTCAGTTCCATTTATCCCATGAGACAACAGAAGAAGAAGTGGATAAAACGATTGCAGAAGTTGTGGATCTTGTTAAAAAAACCCGCCTCTACTCAAAGGAGATTCTTTGATGCAGCGCTCCTTTCGTTTTATTCCTCTTCCCCCTGCATTGAGATATAGCCGTAAGCTTGCAGCTAGAATTGAGAACCCAAGAAACGTTGGGATCTTTAGTCAAGAAGATGCAGCGCGTCATGAGATGCGCCTCGTGGTTGGCGCGCAAGGAGATGTGGCCGGCGGCGCTAAAATTATTTTTTACATGCTCGTTGATGAGAATGACGGCGTCATTGCTGATGCTAAGTTTCAAGTCTTTGGGCCGGCAGCCCTTATCGGCGCAGCCGATGGAGCATGCGATCTTTTGATCCGCAAAAGTTATGTTCAAGCAGAGAGAATTACAGCCGATCTCGTCGATCGACACCTTTGCGATAAAACAGAAGAATCCGCATTTCCTGAAGAAACAGCCCCCCTACTTAATCTTATTTTAGATGCAATTCAAAATGCCGTTGAGCACTGTAGCGATATTCCATATCACGATGTTTATATAGCGCCTCCTGCGTTTTCAAACGAAGGGGAGACGACCGTGTACCCGGGTTGGGATGAATTGCCCCTGAAAGCCCAGGTGTCAGTGCTTGAAGAGGTGATCGCTCAGCAGATACGCCCTTACATTGAACTTGATGCAGGGGGTGTGGAAGTTATAGATATCATCAACAAAAGAGAAGTGATCATCACCTATCAAGGCTCATGCACCTCCTGTTATTCAGCAACAGGGGCGACTTTGAACGCCATCGAGCAAATTCTGCGCGCTAAAGTTCATCCAGAACTTCAAGTCACCCCTGATATGAAGTCGCTAACCTTTGGGTAACCATCCAGATTCCCGAGCTCGCCTTGCTCGAGCACTAGGATTTATTCTGTGCGAGGAGCGGTGAACTTGATTTCGCCTGCAACGATTTCCAGAATTTCACCGGATGAAAGAAGAAGGTTTAAGCGCCCCTCGGCATTTACTGAAAGGCAGGTTCCCGATACCCGTTTAGACCCATCGTCAGAGGAGATGACTTGCCCTTTGTAGGCAAGGAGCTCTTGATATGCTACCTGGAACGGTTGAAAGCCATGAGTGATAAGCGTAGAGAGATCTTCTATGAACTGCTGCAAAAGCGGCTCTAAGATCTGTTCAATTGTCCACGTTTGACCACTCAGTTGCGTTAAAGACGTTGCCGGTTGATCAATTGTATTTAATAGCTCCTCCGACATGTTTGTATTGATCCCAATGCCAAGGACAACCCCAAAAGAATCATTAAATACAACAAGCTCTGTTAGAATCCCTGCAACCTTTTTACCTAAGAGAAGTAGATCGTTTGGCCATTTGATTTCAGGGGAAAACCCTTTCTTTTTTAGAACCGTTGCGCAAGAAAGAGAGAGAATTTGTCCTAAATTATGGATGTAAGGACAAGATCTAGGAAGACAAAAATAGAGCGTTGCGTAGATATTCTGATTCTTAGGAGAGATCCATCGTCGGTTCCATCTTCCTTGGCCCGCTGTTTGCTCCATCGCAGTGATGCAGGTGAGCTGATGCCTGTCGAGCTCATGGGCGTGATTTTTGGCCCAAGTGTTCGTAGAGTCAATCGAGTCGAAGTGAATGTAGTAGATACTTTTGAATCTTTCCATGATTCTGATAAACTATAGATTAGGCAATCAAGTATACTAGAACCCAACTATTCGCGCTATGTGGAATCATCAATTTTTACGTAAAATCGATTTTCGTACCCTTCCCATCATCATTGGACTTATGGGAATTAGTCTTCTTGTTATTTCTTCAACGACACAAGAACTTGTGGATTTTGCAGAGACGACATTTTGGACCCCACTTGCAAAAAGCCAATTGCGTTGGTTTGCAATTGGAAGCATTGTATATCTTTTTTTTGCAGGCTTTGACTATCATAAATTGCGCAGTTGGACTTGGGTGCTCTATGTTGCAACACTCGGACTTCTTGTCGGCCTTTTTTTTACAAATCCCATTCAAAATGTGCATAGATGGTACAGACTTCCTTTTATTGGAGGAACACTTCAACCCTCAGAATATGCAAAACTTGTCGCCGTTCTCGCGCTGAGTTGGTACTTAGAAAAAAAAGAAAAAAGATCCGCTTTTTTAGCTTCCCTGATCGTTCTTGCCCCATTCCTTTTGATTTTAAAACAACCCGATCTTGGAACAGCACTTGTTCTGTATCCTATCACCCTTGTGATGTTTTATTTTGGCGGAATTCAAAAAAAAGTGGTCTTTTTTATGACCCTTATGGCCATCGCTGTGCTGGTCTTTGTCCTTTTAATGTTTCTTGGATATATCTCTCATGAAGAGATGCGCCCTGTTGCAACAAAATTTTTGAAAGAATACCAGTATGAACGGTTAAGCCCCGATACCTACCACCAAAGGGCTGCCCAAATGGCGCTTGCCTTAGGCGGTATTTGGGGGAGCGGTTGGCATAAAAGTGAATTCACCGCAAGGCAGTGGCTGCCCTTTGGCTATACAGATTCCGTCTTTCCCGCCTTTGGTGAGGAGTTTGGTCTTATAGGCGTTTTTTTACTTCTCCTCCTTTTTTTCGGTTTAATCTATTTTAGTTTCCAAGTGACAGCAGTTGCAAAAGATCGATTTGGACGTTTATTATCTGCTGGGATTACAGTATACTTAAGTGTGCATATCATCGTGAATATGGGGATGATGTGCGGGTTTTTACCCATTACGGGCGTGCCGCTCATCCTTGTTTCCTATGGAGGATCTTCGGTACTTGCCACGATGACAGCCCTTGGTATTTTGCAAAGCATTTATAGCAGAAGGTTTATGTTTTAATGTATAATCATCCTTTTATTTTACAGCCCAGTGCTTGGATTGGTGAAGGAAAGATCATCCTGAATATGATGGATGAGAGCCTCTCCTTTTTTACCCGTTGGAACGTCTCTCATCCTGACGCCTCCGGAAGGATTGAATGTTTACAGGAAGTTCAAATTAAAGGTCTCTCTGAAGTGATGTTAAATCAATTTTTATTTTACGATCTTTTTCATAACAACTTTACAGTGGATCTAGAAAATCAAGCTCTTGGTAGGGTTCAAGGAAAGGGGGTTGTAAATGAAAAAGTCATTGCCTGGGAATTTAGAGTCGCAGATCTTGGTTTTGATGGCTTCGAGTTTTACGAAAGACAACCCGATGGCAGCTATCTGATGCGAGCTGAGTATTCTAGTAGCGATCAATTTCGCACAATCATTCAAGGCAAAGTGTGGCAACCCGCAACCGCAAAACGAGGTACATGATGAAAAAAGGACTGCTCGCCCTGCTGCTTCTCACAGCATGCTTTTCAAGGCCATCCATGATGACACGAGAGACTTTTGAAAATATTGATCTTGGAACCCCAACAGATCAGATCGTCATCGAAGCCGGCAAGCCATATGCCGTCCACACACTTGCAAGCGGCAAGAAAGAGTATGAGTATATCGAAAGGATCAACATGGGTAATCAGACGATCGTTGAGAATCACTATTTCTTGACCATTTCAGAGGGCCAAGTGGTGAGCAAGCGGATTAAAACCGAAGAGCCTCATCCCTATAACATCATCTACGAAGCCGACCCCAACTATCCCAACTATCGTAATTAGTTACCCAGTCTGAAGGCCTGAGAAATGCCGAGATCCCGAGCAAGAGTCCTGTAAGGATGGCATAGCTAGCAAAAAAAAAGAGAGAGCCGCGATTTAAGCGACTCTCCCTTTAGCAATTAAGACCTCACAGCCTTTCAGCCCATTTAGTTTAACCAGTCTTCGTCATCAGATTCATCATCAGAGTCGACTGCTTTCATAACGTCTCTTCTGCCAACGAAGGCTCTTGAGAGTGCATTAAGCATGGATTCTTCTGAGCCGTTTTCAGGTTCGTTATTTTTATTCTGATCAAGGATGCTTACCTGTCTCAATTTAATAGCGCCACTAGTAATTTGATCCAGGATGTTGGAAGAAGCTTCCTCTTTGTTTTGTCCAGGCGCCAGCACCGGCTTGTTGTTCACAAATACTCTTTTCACCTTGCTTTCATTTTGTTTTGCAGGTGAAGGTGGGGGTGGTGGAAGTGGAGGTAACACAATTGATGGAGCTTTTATTTCTTGAACCAAGACATCTTCCGGTTTTTTATTTCCGTTAAAAACTCTAATTTCTTCGTTTAAGGTTTTGATTGTTTCGTTAGCTGCTGCAAGCTCTTTTTTAACTTTTTCATAATTATTGCAAACGTCTTGATACATCTCTTGGGTTATGAGCTTGATCTCGTTTGTTTTATTCTTTAAATCTCTTAAGTACTCTACATAGTTGGCCTGACTCGCATGCAGCGGCTCTGGCGGCGGCGGGATTGCAGGAAGATTTAATTCTTCATCAGAGTCTTTGATTTCAGTTATGATAATAGAGTCGGACACATGCAATGCGCCAGCTGCTGCTTTTATTCGCTCTCTAAGTTCAGCTTCCTCTTCCTCGCTAAGTTCAACGGTTTCATCATTAGGATCATTGGGGAATAAATTTGCAAAATCAACAACAGAGCTTGTTGCTTCTGAGTTCGTAAAACTTTGCGAGAAATAAAGAGTCGATTGACGAATTTCTTGACTAATAGAGCGGCTCAAGGATGCTAGTGTTTTCTGTTGCAACTGCAGATCTGCGAGCGATTTTTTTGCATTTTCGAAATCTTTTTCCGCATTTGAGATCTTATTGCTCAGCAGTTTACTATCAGCATGATCGATTTCCTTAGATTGTTCTTGTGCAAGTTTAAGAGCTTGGTGGAGTAATTGATCTGCTTTTTCCGCTCGAATTTTCAGGTCATTGATCTCTTTTTGAAGCTTCTCTTGTTCTTTAGCAAAAGCTTTTCCTTGCGCTACAAGCTTTCCTTGGTTTGCTATGCGATGGTTGTCGTATTCGCGCTTCTGCTCATCAAAAATCGTTTCGTAGTGTAGGCGAGTTTTTACTGCAGCTTGGTTTTGCTCTTTTAACTGCAATTGAAGCTGCTTATGTTCTGTCTTTAAAGCATCTAGCTCTTCTACCTGAATAATGTTTGCATTTTTATTTCGTGTGCTCATCAAATGATTGTAACTCTTGAGCAACTCATTGTATTGGTCTACGGTAGTGTCGTATTCTTTTTTGAATGCTTCGATTTGTGCCTGTGCATTGTTTTTTATTGTCTCTATGTTTCTTTTAAAAGCCTCTTCATTAAGGGCTTTACGAGTCTCTAGATCGGCATTATGCTCTTCAACGTATTGAGCGTAGTTCTCATTTGTTTTATTTGTAAATTCTGTAAGCTTTTCTTTGAGTTGAGCTCTTTCTTTATTTCTTGCTTGCTTTACGATCTCTTCTTGCTGCGTATGCAAATGCTCTAATTGACTTTCTAACTCTTGAATTCTTTTTGATTTTGCATGTAGCGCCTGCAACATGTGCTCGTGTTTTTCCGCTATGTTCATCGTGTTTTCAGGCAATGCATCCTGTACACGTTTTAACTCTTCTTGAAGGTCTGTTTTTTCTTGGGAAATCTGAGTGAGAGTACTTTGCAGATTTTGTAAAACGTTTATATTCGCTTCAGCTTCCGCTTGCTGTTGATTGAGAGATTCTTGTAGTGCCGCATTTTTACTTTCGACCTCTTTCTGAGTGTTGTTCAAGTGCGCAATAGTGTTTTCAGCGTTTTGAATCTTCGCCTTAAGAGCGTCAATTTCTTCATTGTTGTTATGAATTCTGTTTTGCTTATGCTCAATCTGAGCGCAACAGTCCTTAATGGTGTCATCGAGATTCTTAAGTTGCAGATTGTCCTCTGCGATTTTGTTCTCTAACTGATGGAGTTGAGCCTCGCGCTGTGCAGCATTCTTCTGTAAGTGCTCGACCTGCTCTAGAGCCTGATCCCTTGCCGCTTTGAGAGCGTCTAACTTTTCTTGAACTTTGTCGATTTGCTCTGTGGCACCGACGATTTGAGCATTCAAATTTGCGTTGTCGTTTTTAAGGGCCTCAATCTTTTCTTCCAACGCGTCGACTTTTTTGCTATTGCCTGAGCTGCCGCCGCTTCTACCGCCTCTATCTAGTTTGATCTGTTTGAGTTCTTTTTGTCTGCCCTCTTCTCTTGTGAAATCCCAGAGTACAAGCCAGCCAAGGGGGGGGAGAAGAACCGCTGCAATTCTTCCTGCCCATCTAACAGCCCACTTTACAATTTTCAGAAGAATGCCATTTTCGTCACCATTGAGCACTCTAACGCTGTTTTGACGAAATCCGACATAGGCATTGGAGATGCGGCCAGAAATGCCCATTTTATTGTGACTATGACGCGCTTCGGGCAAAGAAATGGCCCCATTAGATAGTAAATGAATGTTTTCTGTCATAATAATGTAATCCTTTATATTTAAATAAAACTTTAATAAGAATTTTACATGAAAACTGAAATAAACTCAATTAAAAGATGAAAAATAAAGCCACCGACTCGGGGTCGAGCGGTGGCTAAATAGGAAGCGTTTGATTGAGAAAGCGTTAAGTCTGATGTCAACTCCGGCTGCGCCGGAGAGGACAGTTACGCCTATTGGTTTTGTCCATTAAGAATAAACGCAGCTATCTCAGATATTAACTTAGGATTCTGTGTCGTAGCTAGAGCCGTCGTGATTTCCTTGAGGTCGTTTAGTTTGTTGTTAGACTCGTCAAGCTTGCCACGATAGAACTTCTCGCTATCAAGAGCTATTGCATACTGTATCTCGTGGTCTTGAGCCTTCGACTCCAACTCTTGGATCAGAATTTTACCCCGAATTGTGACCTATTTTCCCTATAGCGCTACACATGTGGAATGAGTTTTGATTTTTTTATTGAAGTTAAT
>DAHVFY010000045.1 GCA_027316765.1 Parachlamydiales bacterium
TAACTTCAATAAAAAAATCAAAACTCATTCCACATGTGTAGCGCTATAGGGAAAATAGGTCACAATTCGGGGTTTTAACAAAAAACGTTTCGATTAGCCTATGCCACCCTACGACCACTGTGTCAAAATTGCGTACATCTTTAGGTTGCGTCTTATAATTTAAAAGGTTTGTCAACAATTCTTCGATGGCGGATTTTTTATAACGGATCACCTCCTCAACTGTCAGCGGAAATTCTCGTAAAGTCGCTACACTTTCCTTTTGCAAAAGATCTGCGCAAGAATAATTGAACCAACTACAAAAAATTGCTATCACAAACAGAACAAAGCGCATATACCATCATCCTTATACCGAATATAAAACACATCTTAGCTGAAAAATTAGATTTTGATCTGTATATATTTTTTAAAAAAATGTTACTTTCAGTTTATGGACAGCGACCTAGAAAAAAAACCAAATAAATGGAACATCCTCTCAGTAATGATCATCACTTTCTCGATGATCTTTATCGACTCTACTGTACTACCTGTTACCTTGCCGACCATTCAACGCGAACTTGGTATTTCCGATTTAGGCTTGCAATGGCTGATCAATGCTTATCTTCTTTCTCTTACCGTTCTGCTGATTCTGGGAGGGAAGCTAAGCGACATTCTGGGAGCGAGAAAAGTCTGCATTTTCGGATTGATCATTTTTGCACTCTCTTCAGCATGTTGCGGATTTAGCAATTCTGAAGGCTGGTTTGTCACAAGTCGAGCATTTCAAGGCCTTGGGGCTGCTTTACTTCTGCCTGCAACGGGTGCAATTCTTCTAGCAGCTTTTCCAGCCCATGAACGTGGAAGAGCTATGGGAATTTATTTGGGAGCCGGATCGATCTTTTTATCACTAGGCCCTCCTCTAGGAGGTTTCATCACTCAATACCTTAATTGGAGATATGTTTTTTGGATTAATATTCCTGTGGCTTGTATCAGTCTTTTCTCTTTATTTCTATTTGTTCCACGATCTCGGGAACACAAAGGAACATTTGACCTTCCGGGGTTTTTAACTCTTGTCATCGGCATTTCCGCCTTTGTCATTGGTTTAATGGAAACCCCAAGATGGGGATGGGATTCTTATTTAACTTTAACCTTTCTCTTTTTGGGCATCGCTCTCATTGCACTGCTTATCAAAATCGATCGGAGAACAGAACATCCCTTCATTGATTTTTCTTTATTCAAAAGCAAGAGTTTTACAGCTTCTGTAACTTGTGTTTTTCTTGCACAATTTCTTATGATGGTCACCGTCTTTTGGGCAATCTTCTTTCAGCACATTTTAAAATACTCCCCGTCCGTTGCAGGAATGATTACTCTTGTTGCCAACAGCCCTGTCATTTTCATGGCACCCATCGCAGGCTATATGACGGATCGATTTGGACCAAAAATTCCGGCAACACTTGGTTTTTCCCTTATTTTCATTGGCTTAATTTCTTTTATAAACGTTGTAGAAAAGGATAATTGGTACCTGCTTTTTCCAACGCTCATTATTTACGGAGCTGGCATGCCTCTTGTACTAAATCCCTGTTTTGTAACTGCTATGAATAAATTACCAACGGAAAAATGGGGCGTTGGAAACGCTTTACGCCAAACAATTCGACAGCTAGGCGGAACAATTGGAATGGCCGTCATCGGCACACTCTTTCTACATAGAGAAATCAATAGACTTCGTCACTATTTTAAAGAACATCCTATCACACAAAATTTGGATCCCGCTTTATTTGAGAATATACTTTATTCAACAAGTCCTGAAGCAGAATTTAGCAAACTTCCATTAGCTACTGCAGATGCAATTAAGGTCAACTACATCGAGGCTTATATTTCAGCTTTTCAACTGATCAATCTCTTCAGCGCTTGTCTTGCTCTTATTGGACTTGCCATTGCTTTTTTTCTTCTTGCGCACAAACCACAATCCTTGAACCCCGAATTGTGACCTATTTGCAGCAACCCACTTTTTTAACAAACAGCTACAAGTTGAATGACGAGTTCAACTCTTGCGAGTTGGACGAGGAATGAAACGCAGTAGATGGAAGTTAAAAAGGAAGGGTTGCTGCAAATAGGTCACAATTCAGGGTTGAAGTAGAAGTTCAATCCCCTCACGTGCAAGCGCATATTCTACAAACAATTTTTCTCTTCGAACAAACTCAGGATGATGAATTTTTCGTCGTCTCTTTTTCCCCTTAATTGGAGGAAGGACATGATGAAGCATTTCATGATAAACAACAAAAGAAACGACATGATAAGGAACGTGCTCCTTATCTAAAATGCGGTGAATCCGAATCACCCTTTTATCTAAATGATATGACCCCAAAACAATGCGCTGTCGCGGCCTAAAATCTCGACGACCAAACCATTGAAGAGGCAAATCTACTTTGTTCGCAAAGTATTTTTCATTAAGAACATTGAAAATTTCTTGCAAATCATAGTATTCCCCTCTTGGACTTGACTGGACCTTCTGCTTTTTTTTATTAGACAAAGCTTCAAGCAGCTGAAGAAGCACTGAACTTCTGCCTTTTTTCATAAAAAAAGATGATAGGAGCCATAATAACAACTGTTCCAACAACAATACCTAAAATGGGGTAGATCGTCTTATCATAAAGTGATGCAGAAAAAGCCACAATCGCAGCAGAGAGAAGAAGTCGAATACTTGTTATTAAACTAGCTGCAATCCCCTTAATCTCGGGAAGAATTTCCATACTTTCTGGAAAATAAAGACCAAATATCCAATTGCCCCCAAAAGCATATAAGATCATCCCGCTTGTCAACAAAATAGGATCTTGTGGTGTAAGCCATGCTGTAAGAGAGAAAATAGCACCTCCAATACCAATGAGAATCATACCCCATTTTTTAAGTGCAGGGATTCCCCATTTAGCAATCATTTTATTCAACACTAAACTAGCACACACCCAGCTACCGAGAATTGCCAACTGATAAAATGGTAATGTCACCATACTCACACCAAACTCAACGACAAAAAGCACTGCTGCTACTGAAAGGAACGCTATATACCCAGCAAAAATCAGACTATTAACAACCGTCAATTGCCAAAAAGGAACACTAAGAAGAGCTCTTTTAAAGTCTGCGCCAACTCGTTTCACTTGAAGCGGAACCCGTTTATGAAAGCCAAGCGTCTCCTCAAAGAAGAATAGACAAGCAATAAAACTCAAAAGAACAAAGAGAGTGATCGCAAAAAAATTCGAACGAAAACCAAAGCTATTATTAAGAAAGCCGCCAAGTAAGGGAGCCCCTGCCATGATGCACGGAATGATCATTGAAAGATGATTCATTGCGCGCACGGCTCTCTCTTTTTGAAAACTATCAAAAATAATCGCAGTTCCAAGCGTAAAACATCCTCCACTTCCAAGTCCTTGAAGAATTCTACCCCAAAGCATCTGATCGAATGTTTGCGCAAATAGCGCAAGTAAACTTCCCATTAAAAAGACGGCAAGTGCGATCATTAAAGGTTTTTTTCTTCCAAATGCATCAGAAATCGGTCCATAGACAGGACCTGAAATGCAAATGCCCAAAAAATTCCATGTTAAGAGACCCTGAATCGCTCCTTCCGATGCTCCGAAATAACGCATCATATCAGGAAAAGCGGGAAGATAAATATCCGTTTCTATGCAAGCAGCAATAAATGTAACTATAATCAAAAATAAGCACTTTAATTCTTTTCTATCCACTTTAGGAACCTTTGGTTTGACTCTAATTATAGCAGCAACAGATTAATTCTAAAAAGCAAAAAGAAAAAAATCAAAAAGCATCCAAATTTGTAGCACTATAGGGAAAAATAGGTCACAATTTAGGGTAAAATCAGAGTTTTGAAAAATATGGTTTTCTAATGAAAAATATAACTTTAAAGCTTACTACGTGTCTACTCTTCAGCGCTCTATCCGCAGAAACTAACACAAATCCTATACCTACCGGAGGGTGGACTCTTGATGGAAGCCTTTTGTACTGGAATGCTCGTACAGACGGGTGTGCATTTGCAGGACGAACTAAAATTACAGGAATTTCCGGCGACACCCCTCAAACTATCGCGACGCGTCTTAAAATCGAGTCCCCTGCATTTGATCATTGGAATCCAGGATTTCAGATAGCTCTTGGATTTGTATTTTCTGCAAAAGAACAGTGGCGCTCTCGTTTAGCATGGACATGTTTTAATACAAGCACTCACCGAACTGTAAAAACAAATTCAAGACAGCTCTTCACAAGACATCTCGTTCCAATGCTTGCTTCTTTTCTTACAGGGCCCATTGCGGATTTTGCGGCGATCAAATGGAAATTAAACTTTGACACTCTTGATTTAGACTTAAGTCGAGTATTTTTTATCGGAAAATGGCTAGCTCTTGAACCAAGAGTTGGGCTTAGAGCTGCATGGATCTCACAAAACTTTGACACAAAGTACCATGCCTACTTCTTAACAAATACAACTGTTTTCACAGCAAATACTTTTTTTAAAGATGACCAAGATTTCAAAGGAATCGGGTTAAAAATCGGCTCCGATGCAACATTTTACATCGACAACTCTTGGTCAATTCTAGGCAACCTGTCTGCTTCTTTTCTTGGTAGCCTTATCCATGTTAAAGAATGGATCAAAGGTCTATCGATCATTGACGATGTAACAGCTGTTCCTGAAACAGTAAGAGTAAAAAATTATTTTAACCGATTAACCCCAACTCTGGAAGGATCTTTAGGGCTTCAATGGCAACGTTTTTTCTACAGCAATAAACTCCGCTTTGGATGCTCTGCTCTTTACTCTTTCTCTTACTGGTTTAAACAGAACAATGCAGTTAACGAGTTTATTGTCTTTACCCCCAATATAACAGAACCCCTCACTCAAATCGCTCTTTCCGACGGAGATCTGCAACTTCAGGGGCTAAACCTCAAATTTGAGCTTGAGCTATAAAATCTATATTGGAGCGAACCTAAGGCGTTCTTTTCCATCAATTGCAATCGTTTCTGTAAACATCGCTAAAGGGCGTACCCATATACTTCTATCGCCGTATAGGCATTGATAGACGACGAGCTCTTCGAGCGTTTCACTATGACGCGCAACGGCCAAAACCTTATAAAATTTACCTTTATAATGCTCATAGATTCCATTTATATTAATCGAGCGTGCCAAGTCTGAGTAGTTCTCATAAATTCCATCTGAATTCAACATCTGCGCGGCTTCTAAAAAAGGGGACTTCATACTTCTCTCCTTAATTAATACATTTTTTCTTTGTTAAGATAACCTAAATCGCGCATAGAAACAAAGGTGTGTGCACCCACAACAAGATGATCTGCAAGACCAATACCGAGCACGCAACTGGATTGCGCGAGAAGACACGTAAGCCTAATATCCGCTTTAGAAGGCGTTGGATCACCGCTTGGATGGTTATGAGCTAAAATCACATCATGAGCTTTGTGCCGAATGGCGGGATAAAACACTTCACGTGGATGAATCAGAACTTCAGAAAGCGTTCCAACGGACACCTTTTCATAATGAATCAGCCGTCTTTTGATATCACGCAAAATAACAAGAAGCATCTCCTGTTTCTGATGCGCAAGTTCAGCATGCGCTAGATCAAAAGCTGCTTGAGAAGTTTTAATAAAGCGTTTACCATCGGCACTCATCTTGCGACTCTTTAAAGCAATGCCAAACACTGCCTGTAACAGAATCGCCTTTGCCCTGCCAACTCCCTTGATTTCAGACAGTTCCTCTACACTTGCCTCTAAAAGACCATTTAATCCTTGAAAGCGCATGAGAAGCTCGTCGGCGAGCTGCAAAACATTTTTACCCTTTGTTCCTGTTCCAAGAACAATAGCAATCAACTCTGAAAGGGATAACGCTTCAATGCCAAACTGTAAAAGCCGCTCACGAGGCCGTTCATCAGCCGGCAGATTAGAAAGATTGGCCATAAGCATCGTCCTCTCTCATTAAAAACGGCAAAACTTTATTCTCTAAATGCCTTGGGATCTCCACATGAAGAAGCACATCATTCCCTTCATAATCCGATGTCAACACTCTCCCCTCTCTCATCAACAAACTCACAAGGTCGTAGTGGCTTTGTGGAATACGCAATTTCACAACTTTACGCAAATTGGAAATTTCTTTAATCATGATATCAAGAAGATCCTCAAACCCGGTTCTGTTAGTTGCAGAAATTGCCACAGTTTTGGGATACTTAATTCTGAATTTTTGAATCATCAGAGGATTTTGGCATTTATCAACTTTATTAAGAACCGTAATCACAGGTTGATGAGTAACGCCAAGCTCTTTTAATACTTCGTAGGTCGATTCTGCTTGCGATTCTGCTGCTGCATGGCTGACATCGACTAAATGCAAAAGAATATCTGTGTGAATTGCTTCTTCAAGAGTACTTTTAAACGCTGCAACAAGGGTATGAGGAATCTTACGGATAAAACCTACTGTATCGATTAGAAGCACTTCTTGCTTATTCGGTAAAACATATTTGCGCGTTGTCGTATCAAGCGTTGCAAAGAGCTTATCCTCAGCTAAAACCCCAGCTTCTGTCAATGCGTTTAAAAGGGTAGACTTGCCTGCATTGGTGTAACCAATAATTGCAAATGTTGGAATTCCTGAACGCACACGAGCACGTCTTTGCGTGTCTCGATGTGAACGCACCTCTTCTAACTCTTTCTCAAGTCGATCGACGCGCACTTTGAGAAGGCGTTTATCAATCTCAATTTGTTTTTCCCCTTCACCCTTAAGATAAGCGCCTCCGCCTGCACTTTGACGTGAAAGGTGCGTCCACAACCTTTTTAGTCTAGGAAATTGATATTTTACTTTTGCAAGTTCTATCTGTAGACGCGCCTCCTTCGTTTGCGCGCGTTTAGCAAATACTTCAAGAATAAGCTCTGTTCGATCGATCACAGGACGTTTAAACAGCTCTTCGAGATTGCGCTGCTGATGCGGTAGTATCTCATCATCAAAAATGACAACGTCGCCTTCTAAAAGAGTCAGTTCTTGAATTTTTCCTTTTCCCAAATAAGTCGCTGCATCAAATTTTTTGATCGAGCAAGGCACCTTCTGAGTTACAGTCAATCCAAAAGTAGTGCAAAGATTTTCTAATTCATCTAAAAACTCCTCGCACTCTTTTTTCCCCGCAGCAGAGCGGTAAGTGGAAATCAGCAAAGCTGTCTTTAAGTCGTTCAATTCTCGATATTCTTTATGAATCACATTTTCTTTATTCAAAATTCAATCTCCAATCCATCGTAGCTGAGTTGAACATCTATCGGGAGTTCTTGATTCACTTTATCATGATCAAGATCATGAGCAATATGAGTGAGCCATGTCTTCTTTGCTCCAACACTGCGGGCAAAAGCCACCGCCTCGTCCAAGCTAAAATGAACCTCTGTTGGTGTATAACGAAGAGCGCTTAGCACAAGTGTCTTGACTCCTTTAAGAGACGCAATCACCTCTTCAGAAAACTTTCGAATATCCGATATATAGGCAAATGTCCCAATTCGGTACCCAGTCACTTTCATCCCCGCCTGTAGATAGCTAACATAATGCACATCGATTCCCTCAAAAGTAGTCTTTCCAAAATCAGCTTCAAGAACCTGAAACTTAAATTTATCTGTAGAATGAGAATGCGTTAGATAATGATAACGAATTTGCAGCTCATCGTAAGACTCCTGAGAAAGAAGGCAGGGCAGTTGCTTATTCTGAATGAGAGAAAACACTCTAAGATCATCCAGTCCCCCGACATGATCGAAATGACAATGTGTTATAAGCACGCCATCTAATCGTTTAAGATCTGCTTTAAGCGCCTGCGTACGGAAATCTGGTCCCGCATCAATTAAAAAACGCTTGCCTGCCAAATGAACAACTCCGGAGGGGCGCTGCCGCTTATTACAAGGGTTTGATGAAGTGCAGACTCCGCACTCACAAGCTATGACTGGGATACCAAGTGATCCCCCTGTACCTAAAAACAAAAATTTTCCATGCATAAGATCAGGATTCTAAACAATTTTCATGTTAATGAGAAGTTGCTCTTTCAACAATCTCGCAAAATAGGCGTGATAAAGAAGAGCACGCGATCCCATACCTGTGATGGCATAGCACTTCTCGTTGATCTTCTCAAGACGTGGGATGTAATGCCCAATTGTGCTTACACGCACACCAGCTCTACAGGCAATTACATCTAAAATGCCTAAATGTGGCGCTAGAATATTCACCTTTGGTTGTAAATCAGCAAGAGCTGCTTCCAAACAGGGCTCGGAAGATATGTCATCCCTCTCATAAGTAGAACCAACGCAAAATTGATCGGGAATTCCAGTGATCGCAATATACCCTTTGCCAACAAGACTTCGTTTTGGCATCTCTACTCCTTTCGGTAATCGGCATACAAGAGCCTGTCCTTTAGTCTTGCCGAGTTTTAAATGACGACACTCTTCAAAGGCAAAAATTCCGGCACCCACTGTAAGAATTATTTTGTCATAATCTTGAAGTTGAGAGAGGTGTTCGATCTTCATTAACAATAAGCGCGCTCCCTTCTTCTCACAACTTTTCCATAATCCTTTTAGATAAAGCTCAGGATATACGGTGACCCCGGACGTGATAAGATGGGTATCTTTTCCTTGAGAAAGAGTATCAGAATAGAGCTTAGCCAGTTCACCAATGCGTAAAATTCCTGATCGATCCGCAACATTTGTTCCAAGCACTTGCTCAGAAACAGTGATCAGATCAAGCGTCGCGCGCATGCCTGCATCCGCCATCCAGCTCTTCCTTCCCTGTTCACCAGGATAAGGGTGCAGAAGCCCGGCAGCGCAGCCCGACGCGCCCGCACCAAGACCTTGTGCATCAAAAAGGTCAACTGCAACTCCTTCAATCTGAAGGAGTTCAAAACATGCGGCCAACCCGCAAAAACCACCGCCGACAACTGCAATTTTCATATTGGAGATGAGTATACCCGAAGCCAAGAGCAAACTCTACCCTTTCTTCAAGCTCTTGGCTTATAAAGATATTTAGGACGAACGATGGGAGTGCCTTTACCACCTCTTGCCTCAAGCCTTTCATAGACGATTTGAATGGCGATACCAACAGATCTGCTAAGGCCGAAGAGGACAGTGAAATATTCAGGGTAATGAAAGCCGGCAGCAGCTAGCACAACGCCTGAGATCGCATCAATGTTGGGGTGTGGATCTGAAATTTTTGGATTTTCACTTAAAACTTTAGAGCCTTCGGTGCGCAAAAGCAGGGCAATTTTTACCATGGGATCGTGAGAATAATATTTCTTTGCAAAGTCGTAGAAAGTACTCGCACGTGGATCTTCAACGCGTAACACAGCATGACCAAACCCAAATACCAACTTGTTTGCAGCTAGGCGATCGCGCAAATAAGTCTCAACATCTTTTGCAGTTGCATGCGCACCCACAGTCTCTAACACTTCTTTTACAAAAGAAAGAGAGTCCTGATTCGCTCGACCGTGAAGAGGTCCTGCAAGAGCACACATCGCTGATGCAATGGAGCCGTACATATCTTCTAATCCGGAAGCAACCGCTTTTCCAACAAATGTAGAAAGATTTCCCCCGCCATGATCATAATGAAGGATGTTAAATAGCTTCAAAATACGAGTTAACTCCACCTCTTTTTTGCCGGGAACCTGAAGCATGTAGGTGAAATTTTCCATATAACCGAGATGAGGAGAAGGTGGCGGCGTCTCTCCCCATCCAGCATGATAATTAATTAACGTTGCGACAAGATGCGGCAGCTTTGCAATAAGATTAATGCAATCTTCGCGATAGTCGTTCTTACACTCAAATATTCCAAGAATCAAAAGTGCTGCAGAAAAAAGCGCCATTGGGTGTCCCGTTTGGGGAAGTGCTTTAATGTGGCAAATCACCTTTTGAGAACATGTCGTCTGCGTTTTTAAAAGATCAAAAAAATCATTCACCTCTTTCTTCGATCCCATCTTCCCTGAATAAAGAAGGTAAATCACATCTTGCGGCTCTAAAAAGCTAAGCTCTGCAAGAGGATTTCCTACATAAAAAAGCCCTTTCTGCGGATCTACATAAGAAGTGGGACAATATCCCACAGGAATACCGCGCAAACCCGTTTCGAGATGATCCTTTGTGATTTCAAACAATACATCTGACATGATCTAGCCTATAATAAATTTGCGATAAGTTCCCGCTCTTCCAAAAGCTCTTTTTCTGTTAGAATAATTTTTTCCCTAAGAAAATCATCAATCTGAAGTCCCTTAACAATTTCTATGATTCCATTTCCCTTAGATCTACAAGGGAAAGAGAACACAAGCCCCTCTTTAACCCCATAAGGATTCCTCTCACTTGCAACTCCCATAGAAAACCACTGCTCTGGAGCTGATGGAAAAATAAGAGAGCGCATCGCATCTAGCGCTGCATTTGCAGCAGATGCTGCTGACGACTTCCCTCGTGCGGCAATCACCTCAGCACCTCGTTTTTGCACACCAGAAATAAATCCCCCTTCAAGCCACTTACGGTCATGAATCATTTCTAAAAGAGGACTACCTTTAATCCGCGCATTTAAAAAATCGGGCACCTGCGTTGACGAGTGATTTCCCCAAATCGTGACGCGATCCACATCACCTGTTGCAACCCCTCCCTTTTTCGCAAGCATCGATACCGCACGATTCTGGTCAAGACGCGTCATAGCAAAAAAACGATTAGCACCAAGCCGTGGAGTATGATGCGTTGCAATCAAACAATTTGTATTACAAGGATTCCCCACAACCAGCACAAGAGCGTCCCATGCCGCAACTTCATTCAAAGCCTTGCCTTGAGTAACAAAAATTTTGCCGTTATCTGAAAGAAGATCCTTGCGCTCCATTCCAGGACCTCGAGGCTTTGCCCCGATTAAAAAAACATAATTCACATCTTTGAAAACTTGAACGGCATCCGTGCCAATCACCACCTCTTGAAGGAGGGGAAAAGCACAATCCTCAAGCTCCATTAAGACCCCTTTTAACGCCTCTAAAGACTGTGGCACCTCGAGGATATGCAAAGCAATCGGCTGCTCTTTTCCAAGCAGGTCCCCATTGGCGATTCGGAAAAGAATACTATAGGCAATCTGCCCGGCACCCCCCGTAACAGCAACTCTTTTCACCGGCAATGTGAACATATATTTTGACTCCTGGCCTTTTTGGCATCAAAACACGAATTGAAATATTGCGCAAGCAATGGAAATAGAGTATACTCCCCTCCCATGCTCTCCATAATTACCGTTATTTTGATGTATGCCACTTGGTCAAGCGTCTTTTCTCTCGGAAAGATCGCTCTCCAATACAGTCCCCCTGTATTTTTAACAGGATTTAGGATGCTTCTTGCCGGAGTCTTAATCCTCCTCTATCTTGCGATTAAAAAGCGCTCTTCATTCAAACTTGAGATCAAACAATGGCTCTCTCTTGGAGCACTTGCATTCTTCAGCATCTATATAACAAATATTTTAGAATTCTGGGGATTGCAATACCTAACAGCTGCCAAAACGTGCTTCATCTACAGCTTATCTCCCTTCTTTGCCGCCCTTTTCTCCTACCTACATTTCAAAGAAAAAATGACATCAAAAAAATGGCTTGGCTTAACAATCGGCTTCATCGGCTTCTTCCCTGTACTAATGACTCAAACAGGATCTGAAGAACTCTTTAACGTCTTTGCCTTTTTCTCTTGGCCTACTTTAGCGATCATGGGAGCTGCACTCGCTTCCGTTTACGGCTGGGTGATCTTAAGACTCATCGTAAAGGATCGCTCCGTTTCTCCACTCATGGCAAACGGCTCCAGTATGCTAATTGGAGGAAGCCTTGCTCTCATCCATTCCTTCTTTGTAGACAGCTGGACACCAACTCCAATAGCGACAGGCAGTGTTCTCCCCTTCTTACAAAGCACCCTCATCATCACTCTTATCTCCAACATCATCTGCTATAATCTTTATGGTCTTATGCTCCGTAGATACACGGCGACATTCCTCTCTTTCGTCGGGCTCTTAAGTCCCATCTTCGCCTCGTTCAACAGTTGGATCTTTCTCGGAGAACCTCTCTCATGGCAGATCTTCCTCTCTACCGGCATCGTCTCCATCGGCCTTCTCATCGTCTACTCAGCAGAACTCAAACAAGGCTATATCCTTAAAACAGCACCCACATCTTAGACTCTGATAGATGAGCTGCGTAGCTTTCATAGAACCCCGAATTGTGACCTATTTGCAGCAACCCACTTTTTTAACAAACAGCTACAAGTTGAATGACGAGTTCAACTC
>DAHVFY010000046.1 GCA_027316765.1 Parachlamydiales bacterium
GCTCACCACCGACCCCGCAGGCCTCCTCGACAGCATCAACCCCTACCAATACGTCTACAACAACCCGTTCCGCTACATCGATCCCAATGGCGAGAGCGTGGGAGGCTATTTCCTTGGCCTAGGTGAAATGGCTCTTGGGGCCGCCCTAGTGATTTCCGGTGGAGTCCTTGAGATAGCATCATTTGGAACTTTTACGATAGGATTCGCCTATGCAGAAGCGATAGGACTTTCTCTTGCTACACATGGATTTACCGTCGCGACAGCGAATGCAAAAGATGTTAAAATTTCCAATATTTTCAAATTTCCTGATAATCTTTCTAACACTCTTGATGTTGTCCTACAAAGCCGCTATCGTTTCGGCCGTTTCGCGAAAAATACATCTACCGGAGAAGAACAAGGCACAAAAGCACCCCCCTATGACGGTCGCCAGTTGGGTGATGACCCAACAGTCTGCCCGGGAGAAGGCTTTGAATGGAAAGGAAAAGGTCCGCCAGGAAGTGGAAAAGGCAGTTGGGTTAAAGGCGAAGATAAAACAACACAAGAAGCCTTGTATCCCGATTTGAATCATAAGCCTCCCGTCAAACCTCATTGGGATTATATACGGGGCCAGGTTACCCGGCAAAAGGGGTACGATTGAATCTTGACGGAACTTGGGAGTATAAAAAATAATGTCAGAAATTATCCAATTGAATATCGATTTTGAGCGAGGATTGAACTACTTTACTGATGATTTGATGGATACCAATACACTTTCTACTACCGCAATGAAAATTATAGATTTCAGAGTTGGAAGATTTTATACCTACTTACCCTCTAATGTAAATATGGATTACATTAATGATTTTCGCCGTGGTGGAATAGCAATCGGAGTGTGGGAGTGCGTAGAAGAACTCGTATTCAACCTCCTCAACACATATCCTCACTATTCGTGTGTGTTTGATGATTTTAATGCCAGCCTTCATTCGGGCGTTCAATGGCCTCTATTATCTCTATGCGGTTATACATATAATAATACAGAAATCTACTATATTACTTCTAAAACAAATGCTAGTAGAGACATCATTGCAGATTGCTTTCGAATGTCGAATGCAATTTGGCATTCTTTGTGCATAGTATCCAGTATCAAACTTGATGACATCTATAATCGAGTGCTGACTTTATCTGATATAGAAGCCGTTGTCCAAAACGCACAGTTAGTGATCGTGGGCGCATATGATGGCGAAGGTTATATTTTTTGGGAGAGAAAAAATGGTAGAAACTAGCAAATATACAGGTTATTTTCATGATGAATCCTATAGGACTTATCAAGGACCTCTGTATAAAAAAGAGCCTGGGAAATTATCAATGACCAAGAAGGATACGAATCTGTGCTTGCAGATATTGTGCTTAATTAGAAAGTTTGAACACCTCTTCTAGATAGAGGTCACCCGTGAGATCATTGAGTTTTTTGGACACAAGCTCTTTTGCATTTTCACTAGTCTGGTATCTCAATTTTGGATGGGGATCTTGAATAATATCGAAAAGGAATTTTGCAATTTCCTTTGGGGTTTGGCTTGGAGAAAGGAGTTCAGGATGAGCGAGTCTCTCTTCGATTCCTTTACGAATTTCATCGATAATGGCCTGGTAGGGATTGTTGGGGATTTCTTTTGTTCCCATGGGCAATTCAAAACGTGTTTGAATGAGTCCTGGTTCAACAATCGATACAGATATATTAAACGGTTGCACTTCGATGCAAAGAGATTCAGAGAGCGATTCTAGAGCAGCTTTGCTGGCTGCGTATAGGCTCCCAAAAGGAGGCGTCTGAAATGCGTTTACTGAGCTAATATTAATGATATGTCCTGATTTTTGGGCACGCATTGCAGGAAGAACTGCTTGAATAAACCTGATGGGGGCAAAAAAATTCACTTCCATTTGGCTCTTCATTTCCAGCTCTGTCAAGGATTCGATAGGACCTACAACAGCATATCCTGCATTGTTGATAAGAACGTCAATGCGACTCTCCTTGTCCAAGATTGCTTGGATAGCCTCCCCTACCGAATTTTCATCCAGCAAATCTACTTTAAGGAAATAAATGTTTTCCTTTACTTGAGCAGGAGGATTTCGAGTAGTCGCATAAACAGTAAACCCTTTTTCTGAAAAAAACTTTGCAGTTTCAAGGCCGAGCCCTCTAGAGGCGCCTGTAATGACAACCACCTTGCCTTGTTCTGCATACGCAGAAAGAAAACCACATATTGTGATAACCGCTGAGATGAATAGCTTTCTCATTTTGCCTCTACTTTTTGGCAATGATAAGAAATTTATACCCTTATTACAAGCATGTGCTAGGATTTTTGAAAACGCTTTGCCTGTTGGATAAACTCTTGATCAATCACCCGATTTGCTTCTAGGTAACCCTCTAATAGCGGGAAGTAAGCCTCTGCTAGAGGAAAGAAAAACCAAGAGGCTGCAACTTCATAGATTTGAGGATAATATTTTTTGATGAAATACATTTGACTAGCTATAACTAAAGGCTCTTCTAGGTCCATCATCGGAATTTCAGACATTGCTTTTCCATAAGAATCGCTCAAAAGCCTCTTTTGTTCTTTATTTGTTGAGCCGGATATGTGATGCGTTGCTTCATGAACTAAGATCGTGCTTAATATAGCGATCTCTTCCTCGTTAAAAGTGTGGTCTGCAGGCAGTTTCAAGGAAATGTGATGACCGTAGCAATTTCCACCCAAGACACCTTCTGGAGCAGAAAAAACAAGTGCAGATTTCAGAGGTTTACAAGTGGCATTGTAGAATGCGCACATTGTCTTAAGATGTTCTTCAATATACAATGCACTCAAACACGAATTTAATATCTTGAGCATCTCATCAAAAGTTTTTGAATTTTCTGTTGAGATCACTTCCAAACGCGGCTCAAAATAGGAAAAACACTCTTTTAATTGTGATAAATCTAAAGGTATAAGTGTTGTAGTCAACTTGTCTAGAGCGTTTTCTAGAGAATCGCTGGAATAAAACGCATCTGCGATGGGATCTATTACCCTCTCTGGATCTGGAGCAAAAAAACCTTCCATAGAGGGTATTTCTTGATATTTCTTTCTCACCTGCTGGTAATTTTCAAAATACTGAATATCTTCTTCCGACTCCCCAAAGCGACTTATCCATGCAGTCCGATACTCGGGCATTTGAAAAAACCTTGGTGTTGTTTTACTTGTTTGATCTAGCCACTGGAAACAATCAGCAAGCGGGCTATAATGAAGTTTTAGAAAATCATCAGCTTGCGAAAAGTTACAAATAAACAAACTAATAATTAGAAATCTCAAAATGATCATATTGAAGCTTTTTCCCTGAGATTGACAAACTTTGATAAGCTACTGATTTTTTCTATGAGGTCTTCAGGGAAAAAGGAAGGAGAAAGCAGCTCGCGGACATCTTTGGGATCAACCCAGTCAAAGCGAATATGCTCATCACTTAAACGAATAGGGGCTCGCTGCTTGACATTGCAAAAATATACCATTAAGGCCAGTTTAACACTCCCAAGAGGAGTAGTGATACGTCTCTCTGTCATGACCATTGTAAAAAAGCGCAGGTCAGTCAGATGCTGCAAACTCGTCTCTTCATAGACTTCACGTTTTAGGGCTTCCTCGAAAGCTTCATTCTTTTGAATGCGCCCTCCGGGAATATCCCAATGCCTACCCGCCTTATTTTGTGGATGTTTCTCTAAGAGAAGAATTTTCCCTTCTTCATTGAGGATAAGTGCCTTCATGCCTAGATGAAAACACTCTTCTTGCTGCTCTAACGTATGTGACATAACCTCCTACCTATACGAGGGATAAAAAAGCCCCCCGAGATGGGGGCCTGATTCTCCGGATGCTAGATTCGAACTAGCGACCAATGGATTAACAGTCTCCCCAATTGCCGAACCCCGCAATATCCCATAACGTGTAACAGCTACGAGCTTAGAGGATTTGAGCAATCCATTCAATGCGGAAAGCAGTGAGGCTCTGCGTTATTTTGCCAGCCACTGCAGCAAAACTGCAGCATTATTAAGGCGCATCAATCCTATCACCTCAAACACTTTTTTTATTTTATAAAATATTTTAATTTTGACAAAAACAAACCTTATTAATACCTTTACCAATGTTTACAAAATCTTCACTATGAGGTTACATGCTAAAATCGATCTTGATAACAATGTTTTTTGGAATAGGGCTTCATTCTTTCTGTGAAGCAGCTCCGCAAAAACCGGCCCAGCGACACACCGAAAGCTTATTGTACTTAGAAAATGGATATAGACAACTACTATTAAACGAATCTAAGCAGGCTTTAACCGACTTTGAAAACGCAACAGCATCTCTTGAAGATATTGATAAGTCTTCTTGTGCTATTAACTTTCTCATTTCTTTTGGGCAGGTGATTGCCTATGATAGCCTCGGGTTTCGAGAAGAGTGTATGCAATCCGTTGGTTCTCTTTTATTTGCCATTACTGCTTACGATGAAAGAAATTACGGAACTGAGATCGGGACTAGTCAAGATGTCTTATCCCCAATCGAATACGAAACAACAATAGGATTTTTGACAACCTTGTCGACGGTTGCTCCTTCTCCAGAAGTACAGGATTTGCTATTTTCAATTATTGATGAGATGGCAGAAGAGTTTTTGCCCGCTTTCAAATTTGCAGAACAGCCATTTTCAAATACAGTCAGCTGGGATTATGATTATGAGAAAGAAGCCTCTATTGAAAATTGTAAATCTTTTTTTAAAAGACTGAAAAACATTCTTAAAGAAGTCAGTGACTACATCTATTATATTGCAAAGGGATTAAAAGCCGCTAAAGAAGCTAAAGAAAACTATGATGCCTTAAAACAAACATTCAGAAGGAAATAATTATGAACAAAATTTTGCCTTTTATCGCAATCCTTGGATCTTTAACTCTTTCTAATGCCCACGGAAATGAAACAGCACACAAATCTATTAACTCCATTTACTCTAAAAATGCGCATCACATCTATTTTGGGCCGGTGACATTTTGGTTCGATATCAACACTCATGTCAAAGATGTAAAAATTGACGACAATAAATTTTTCCTAGGATTAAACCTAGGATATGAATATCTCAAGCCAAAAGCTTTCTATGCAAGTATCGATCTTGTTTCTGCTGGTAGCAATCAAGGTTTTCGTGCCATTTACAAAGGGTATAAGCTTCATCGAGATCATGGCCTCTCAGGATTTGGAAATATTGATGTAAGCTTTGGTTATACTTTCGCACCTAAAATAGGACTGATAACCCCCTTTGTGGGCCTAGGAGGTTACACCTTCGGTAACGGCAATCATCACTTTGGGTTCAAAGAAAGCATGGGTTATGCTTCTTTAGGAATGCGGAGTCAATATGAAATTACAAAAACTCTAAATACTGGATTAAACGTAAAAATATTTCCCACATTCTCTACAACCAAGCACTATAAACATAGAGGCCTCAATCGTTCCGAACATGACAACATATGGGGAGGAGAAATCAGTATTCCCTTTGCTTGGCACATTGGAACTACAAGAAGATGGGATATTCAACTAGAGCCCTATTTCCTTAAAATCGGATTTTCGGAAATCCAAAACATTTATGGATTACAACTCCTTTTCGGCTACCGCTTCTAAACATAAATAGGTGCCCGATTAGGTAATCAGGCACCTATTTAAGGCTTTGCCTAACTGGTTCTACTCTCTAACATTAGACGGCGAAACAGCCCAAGCACTCAAAAATCCTCTGGCATCTGATGGACAAAATCTCCGATGTCTTTTTCAACTTCTTTGGGATCTAACCTAAGTTTTTTGACAAAGTTATCAGCAAAAGCGTCTGTAGTGATATCTTCAATTCCTTGTTCGATCCCATCGAAGATTCGGACAGCAGCGTTAGTGGAAGTTTCTTTCTCAAAATTCAGTCCATCAGCCATATCCGTATCAATGGGTCCGGGATATACACCAAAAACTGAGATGCCATGACGTGTCAATTCTGCTCTTACGGATTGTGTTAAGGAGTGAGCTGCAGCTTTTGAAGCGCAGTATGTGGCACACAAAGGGAAAGAAGATAATCCTCCAATTGAGACAACGTTTGCTACTGCTCCATTTTGATTTTTGATAAGGGTTTTACAAAAAGCACGAATGAGATTAATCATGCCCCAATAATTAACTTCAAGTTCTTGTCTTGCCGTTTCTTCACTATAGTTAAAGCAAAAGCCGGAATATCCTGAGAATCCCGCATTGTTGATTAAAATCTGGGTATCGCTGGCCTTTTGTGCGATTTGGTCAGTTTCATCCTTATTTATTACATCCAAACTTAATGGAACAACGATGCCTTGGTACTGAGAAGCGAGACTATCTAATTGAGAAATATTTCTTGCTGTCGCGTAAATCTTTTTAGCCCCTCTTTTAACCGCCTCTTCGACTAGGGCATGTCCTATACCTCTCTTGCGGTTAGCGCCCGTTATAAAAATAACCGCGTCTTTTACCATAATGTTTGTCATCTATATCCTCCTCTACCTTCCAGGGGTTGAGCATAGCAATAAAAACAGGATCTTTTCCAGCGAGAAAAAACAATATATAATCTTCACCATTTACCTATAAAAGATGAGGCGCAAAACGATAAAATTATTTAACAGATTCCGATTTTAGAAATGCTCAAAAGACGGTTGTCATCCCCAGAAACTATAAATCTTTTGAAATTCTTTGATATTACAATTTCGTGAAAATAGCTTTACATTTTTATCTAACAACCTTTTGACAAGTTAGTCCTTGCATATATTCCTCTACGCATTTTGGGCTGTGGAAAGTGTGAAAATCCACATAAGGATATTTGGCTTTAAGCTCTTCAATTTTTTCTCGTTTTTCTTTTTTGAATGTCCAAAGATACTTGAGCAAACTCCAGCTGATCCCTTTGGAGCATCCTTCAGGGATATCCAAGATTGTTTTATCGTGAGAAAAAGGTCTCTTGAGAACACGCCATAAGCAAAGAAACCGAGAAAAGGCAAAATAGATGACAACATCCGCTTTGGCAAATCTCGTCTCCAAAGTCGCAATCGAATTACCTTCGATAATCCACTCTGACTCACTCACTAAAGTGTCTAGTGTCTGCAAAAACTCTTCGCGCTGCCTAATCTGCCAGCCCGCCACAAAATAGTGTTTGTCCAAATGATGCACAGTGATCCTCAAAATCTTGGCTAACTTATCAGCGAAAGTGGATTTCCCACTTCCCGGGAGTCCAAAAATGGCAATTCTCTTGGGTGTTTTCACGTCAGAACCTTTAGAAATTTTAATTTTTGAATGCACCTTTTTAAATGAGGATCAGCCTGATCAAAAGATATCTCCTCTGGCTGGAACCACTGAATTTGCATAAACTCCTTCGGATCGAATTCATAGTTCTGATCAGAAGAGCCTCTTAAAATATACCATAAAGAAACATCTGTATGCCCTGCTGTTTCTCCCACTGTTTTAGTTACAGTAAGGGAAACCGGATCATAGGCAATAAAATCAGGTTCCACGCCCAATTCTTCCATAAGTTCCCTTTGAACGGTAGCTTTAGGGTGTTCATTGATTTCAACATGGCCTCCAGCTGGCAGCCATAATCCTGCCTTTTTGTGATTCACCAAAAGAACCTTACCAGCAAGTTGATCAATGAGCAAAAAATAAGCAACAAGATGAGGATCTGGCATAGCTGGTTTAGCAATTCGAAAAATCTCAGCGCCAGATACTATCCACTTCTTCGTAAAGCTGATATGCGCTTCTTCCATATCGTCTAAAGGAACGATCGCATCGACCATTTGGAAGATTTTAGAGCGCATAGCTCGCCTTTTGTTTACTTGATTATCTTAATTTTTTTCTAAGGAATATCTTTGAATGACCATGCCAATAATTTTTTATTTCCCCTATCCGTTCATATCCATTTTTCAAATAAAACTCTTCCGTCTGAAAGTCCCAGGTATCCACTAGAGAAAACATGCATCCATTTTCGATTGCTTCCCGTTCCGCTGCACCTAACAGTTTTGTGCCATACCCTTATTCATAATGGTCTGAATGGTCTTTTGTTTTAGAAAATTATGGATTAACAGTCTCCACCCAAACCGCACTCCACGGCAGTCCACCGCGTGTAACAGCTCCCAATTCTATAGAGCCCAAGGATTCCCTTCAAGGTAGAAAGCCGCAAAGTCCCGTCTCCTTTTGCCGGCCACTGCAGCAAAACTGCAGCATTTTTTGAATAAAATGTATTCATCACTTATGCCATTGGTCATGACCTAACGGTTCACGATTGAGCTCTTCCCGATGCAAACGCCAGTGTGGCATACAGCGGTCCATATGAGCTTTAAATTGTTCATTATGATGTTTTTCCAATAAATGCACCATTTCGTGGATAACAATATATTCCAAGCATTTTATAGGCTTTTTGATGAGCTCAAGGTTTAGCCAAATGCGACCCTCTTTTGTGTTACAAGAACCCCACTTTGTTTTCATCTTTTTCACGCCCCATTCTGTTATCTGCACATTTAAAAGAGGCTGCCATTTTTCTAACATCGAAGGAATGAGAGCTTTAAGTTCTTGCCTATACCATTGCTGTAAGGCCTGTTCTCGCCGTTCTGCATTGGTTTTAGAGGGAGTATGAAGTTCGATAGTAGACTTATTACGTAATACTCTGATCGGCCCCGGATGTTCAACTATATTCAAGCGGTATCGTTGACCAAGAAAATAGTGACTTTCGCCATTAAGCATTTCACGACGAGATTGTCTTGGCTGTTTACCAAACTTTGCCTGTTGCTGCCTAATCCATCCCATCTTTCCTATTACGGCATATCGAATAGCCTCATCATTTACCGCTAAAGGGGCTGCTACGCGCACTTTTCCATCAGGTGGATAAACCCCAAGATGCAGGTTCTTTATCTTCTTACGAACAATATCGACAATGATACCATTGACATCAATCTGATGCACCTTTAGTACTCCTGCTGATTCTTAACGATCTCTAAGATTTTGGATGTTAATACCTGGTTTGGATCTGTTGATTCACCAGTATATGTTTCGGGCTCTTCGCGTGCTATAAAACCAAATCGGTTACTTAACGCATTCATAATAGCAATTCGCACTTTCTTAATTTTGATTGAATGACTACGCCAACTATCCTGCCGCGTATCTACCACTGCTTTATGAACCGCCAATGCGAGCTCTTCATCCTCATTTAGGTTATCGTAAAGGGCTCGTTTTGCGGGAGAATTCAATGAAGATGGATAAGATGAATTATTAGCGGGGTTCTTTACCTGCCTGGTTAATTCGACAACCTTGGCTAAGTATTTTTCATAATCCAATGCTTGTTGCTTACGCTGTTCGATAAGAGCACTTAACAGCTCGGACATTCTATCGTAATATTTCGGATTGATGGGATGTTCATCAATGATCAATTTTCGAACGTTATTCTCGATCGTTTCAGCAACGGCTTCCTTATTCTGTAAACCCTTTGGAAGCGAATTCACTGCTTCAGAACCACGATCGACGATAAGTTGAATCAGCGACATGTCGTCGAAAGCAGAAATTTTTTCACTCTCCTCTGCGCGAATGTAGGCATCGATAAGATGGCGCATAGCGGGTTCATACATTTTGAGATCAATATAATCGCCGCTAGCCAACTTCACTTCGTTACGGACTTTTTCAAAGTGATCTACTTCACTTTTGAGTGTATTAATTTCAGAAAGGCTATAGCCAGCCTCCTCCAGCTCGTTCGCTAGATTGGCGAAGGCTCGGATGAAAGCGACTGTCAACTTGTATAGGGCTAGGCGTTTGGGTTCATTTTCCTTGAGCTGTTCTGCATTTCCAGAGTCTTTAGCGCAAAAGTGATTCAGGGAGGCAGATGTGTTTTTTGGGGACTCTACGGACTCACAGAGGCTCTTAATAGACTCTCTAGCCTGCTCTAGATGTTCTCGAGCTGTAGTTAACCTGTCATTTAATAAGCCTGCCACATCGGATTTGTCATAGCCCGACAATGCTTCCACAGTATAATCTGTTACGGACTTCTCCAAGCTTTTGAAGAGATCTTTGTAGTCGATGATATAGCCATATTCCTTGTCATCCCCATCAAGCCTATTTACCCGGCAAATTGCCTGAAAGAGTCCGTGGTCATGCATTTGCTTATCGATGTAGAGATATGTTGCCGAAGGAGCATCAAAACCTGTCAAGAGCTTGTCCACAACAATTAAAAGTTTCATTTGACCAGGTTCTTCAACAAACTTCTTTTTAACAGATTTCTCAAACTTCTCGGGATCTTGACCTGCCAGCATCTTATTATAGATCCCATACTGCCGCAGCTTTTCAGTCATTCCCTCCCCCGATTCTTCTCCTTTAATATCTGCAGGAGCGGGCTTGTAAGAAGTAACAATTGCACACTTGTCTGCCAAATCAGTTTTTTCAAAGAGCTCATAAAATTTACATGCGGAAAAAATGCTGTCGCATACCAGTATCGCATTTCCACGACCGCTGATTAATCGATCACGCGTTTCCATATCCAAGAGGATATCCGCCACAATCTTCTCTAGTCTAGACTGGCTAGAAAGCACTTTGCGGAGCGTACCCCACCGTTTCTTGAGCTGTGCTTTGGCTAGATCAGTTAGATTTTTTGTTTTTGACGTAAACCAAAGATCAATTTTTTCCTGAGACGTGATCTTTTGGTCAATATCTCGAGCTTCGTACCGCAAGTCTAATATCACCCCATCTTCAACAGCCTCGTTAAATTTGTAGGTGTGAATATAGCGTCCAAATACTTCGATACTTCTTTGCTTGTCAGCTTTGAGTAGGGGAGTCCCGGTAAAGCCCAGAAATAGAGCATTAGGTAAAAAAGCTTTCATGGCCTTATGCAAGTCACCCGATTGTGTACGATGGCATTCATCAACGAATACATAAAGGTCACCCTTTGCGACAAAGTTGGGAGGAATAGCCTTCTTTATTTCTTCAATGTAGTTCTTGATGTCGATCTCATTTTCATCATCTTCTTTACCACCGAATTTGTGGATTAATGAGCAGATAAGCCAGGGGGTCGCGTGATTTAAGATCGAGAGCAAGTCTACTCCGCACTTCGTGCGGTAAATTGTCTCATTGACCCCTTTAAAAGTTTTCTCGATTTGCTCGTCTAATTCCTTGCGATCTGTGATGATGAGAACTCTTGCATCTGTTATATTTTCGCGTATCCATTTCGCCAGCCACACCATCGTCAAACTTTTCCCAGAGCCCTGTGTGTGCCAGATAATACCTCCCTCTCTTCGCCTTAGAAAATCCTGTGAAGCACGGATGCCAAAATACTGATTGGGACGGCACACTTTTTTTATACCAGCATCAAACACAATGTAATCGTGAATTAGCTCCAGAAACCGAATTTTGCTACACACTTGAGTGAGATGACGGTCAAGGAGATTCTGAATGGAACCCTCTTCCTTCCAAGTCAGGTAATATTTTTCCGGTGTTTCAATAGTTCCGTAGCGAAGTCCTTCAGTATCGTTCCCCGCCATCACCAACTGCATCGTAGAAAAAAAATGCTGAATAAAAATCGGTTTTTGATTATCTAAATTTTGACGGATTCCTTCAGAAACCGATACCGTGGATCGTTTAAGTTCGATAACTCCCAAAGCTATACCGTTGACGTACAAGACGACATCGGGTCGCTTTGTGTGGGTTTTAAGGTCAATTCCTTTGACGGTCACTTCCTCAGCAATTGCAAAATGGTTATTGTCAGGATTTTCCCAGTCGATCAACCAAACCGTTTCTGTATTCTCCCCTACTTCAGGTCGTATTTTTACACCATAACGCAACAGCTCATAGACAGCTTTATTTCTATCATAAAGGCTTCTACTCAGATCACCTGCAGTCCTCCGAATGATATGAATTGTACGCATTATTAGGACATCGTCATATCCTTGCTGTTGTAAGTAGTCTTCAAGTAAACTCTCTTCAATGTTACCATTCTCAGCTTGCTCCGACCAGTCGCCGAGATAACGATATCCTAGTGCGTCGCAAAACAGCTTGACTACCCGCTTTTGAGTGATTTCTTCATTTTGTCCAACCGTCTTCATATGAGCCTGATCCTCCCTGTCAGCAATTCCTGCATCATCCCTT
>DAHVFY010000047.1 GCA_027316765.1 Parachlamydiales bacterium
CACTCATCGTGCAAAAAGTAGCTGGAATGAGCGCTAATGAAGGTTGGGATGCACAAAACGATAAGTATGGCGATATGTTTGAAATGGGAATTGTCGACCCAACAAAGGTCACACGTCTTACTATCGAACTCTCAGCGTCTATCGCAGCTCTTCTCCTTACAACGGAAGCAATCATCTCTGAAGAGGCAACTGAAAAACCACAGACGCCTTCAATGAGCCATGCTGACTATTAATCTTTAACAGCTCCACTGTTATTGGGGCGCTTTCACCTTGCGGTGAAGCGCCCCTTTTTTTTAAAGATTGAATTTATCTTTAAGTCTTTGATAAACATGATGTTTTACCTAAAGGGAGACCATCATGAAAATATTTACCTTTCTCTCAGCTTTTACCCTTACTGCAGCATCAATAGTACTGGCTGCGCCATTTAACGCTGAATATACAACGCTTGACCTTCTTTACAATGAAACACTCCCTGGCTCTACAAGTCAGGCCATTTTACAGTTCTGTAAAGACTTACTAGCGAATGCAACGGATGCAACTTCATCTCAAGTCAAGGAAACGGTTGGGAAAATCCTTTACCTCTATGAGAACAATCATCAAGATCTCGCTTCTGCCATCACCGCCTCTGACACAAAAAGGACAACAGGAAAAGTCGATCTGCTATTTGCCAAAGCGATGAACGAATTGAATCAATCTCTCTTTAAACTAAAAATTCAACATCAAATTGCCGGCATTCAAAATCCAAGCATAGCATTAGAGGAACATATTCCAAAAGTCATCGCACACTGTCTACTCACCAAAGAAGGAACGATCAATTTTGGCATTGCGCCCTCGCTTCAAAAGACGCTTGTTCCCACGATCTCTTTAGCTTATCAGAAAGATATCGCTCGCTTCCTTAATCTTCTCATCACAATCAGTCAGGATGAAAAGCTCACAGAATCCTGGGAAACAATTTTTCAAGAAGTGACCAAACCCATCTCTCCCACCTTTGCCGCAAACGATTTAATTCGAGCAACTCTTGGACTATCTGCAAATACGGTCGTGACGGATCTTCACGCCAAAGAAGTTTTTCTTTATTTCTTTATGGGTCATGCGCGCCAAGGAGCTGTGGGAGATTGCTTTGAAGAGTGGTGGAAAATTTTTGTAAAAGATGGTCTTTGGCACACTCTAGCTAAAGATGGAATTCAGCTCTTGCAATATGGCGCTCTCATTCGCAACATCCATGGAGAGCCGCAAAAATTCTCCTTTGACTACAGCATGGCTGATGATAATTTGCAACATCGGGTAACTCTTGATAAAAAGGGGACAATTCGTGCCGGCATGAGTCTTTTTGACGCACCAGGAATCCGTGCTGCAGCAAAGCAGATGGGACTGGAAAATCCAAATGCGATTCTTAATGATCTTCTCTTAATTCTGCTTAAGGATAATCCAAATGGAACATTTTCTGTAGAAACGATCATTACGACCATTGCACAAGCTGTATTCAATGCGGGTCTAAATGAAAAAAAGGACGTACAAACGCTCTCTAAGCTAGGTTTTTTTGGCTTTAGCGCAGAAAACGAATGTCCTCCTTTAGACATGTATGGCAGCTGCCTTGCATCTTTTGCAGAAGCTCTTAAAACCGATTATGTTCACGGCACCGCACTTTATGCTGTGGAGTATACAATTGACAGTCAATGGCACTTGGGAACAACCCCTTGGCAGTCTCCTGCAATTGATAGAGCTAAAAAACTATTTTCCGATACGCTGAACGCGCAGATGGTTTTTTATTACAACGAAAAAATCCCGCTCGCGCAACCGGCTGCAGATGGCTCCTCGACAGCAGGCGGCTTTGAACTACATCGAGTAACAGGTGAACTTGTTGCAAATCCACAAGATTTTCAAAAGCTCATTCTCGATGTTCTAGGAATGATCAAAACTTTGAATCAACAATTATTGAAAGATTCTCTAATCAACTACCTCTCATTTAACTCAATGCAGGCTGCCGTTGACCGAGTCATTCACTACATTTCTAAAGATCAAAATTTCCTAAAAATGGTGCTTTGGAATTACAATGCCGATAATAAGCACTACATTGCTCCTTTGGCGCATTGGCAAGACCTCGCACACACACCTTGGCTTGATCAAACAGGCGATGATCCAAATGCAGTTTTTGAGATTGCAACAGGAATGATGCTCCCAAAAGCGACCGCAATTGTTCCCAAAAACGCTCATGAACTGGCAAGCTCTTTCTTAAAATTTGCTAGAAATTTAGAACAGAGTCAACATTACCTGGAAAACTCTCAATTTAACGGCAGAGTCCCCGTCTGGAATCCCATTCATGCTTATACAGGAAGGCTTGACGATACAGGTATGATCGATGCTGTTCAGTCAATGCTATCTGTTGAAGACTGGCTATCTAAGAGACTCTTTCAAACAGGCTATACAGTCTCTAAAGGAACACTTTCTCGATCAGTAGCAAACGCTCTTATCGAAACACTTGCAAAGGCTTTGCCTCAGAGTGACGGGCAAAACTTCCTCTCAAAAAGCATGGGAGCTTACCAAGATTCAATCTGCGTTAGAGATTTTGCTCGTAAACTGATCAAAATCCTCACAGAGATTAATCCAAAATATTCGGGAGCTAAAATGCATGCGAAGCTTGCCTACATCCTCACAGAAACCCTACTTGCAACACTGCCTTCCGACATGCTTGCAACGCTTACAACTTCTGCTGTTCAAGCCTTTGACACAAATTGGTACGACTCAGAAAACAGTCAGGGCATGTGGATGGTTCCAAAAGATATTCATTTCTGCTTTTTCTTTGACCCAGTGACTGAAGATATTCTTTTTGGCATCGTTGATGAGGATGGAACCGATTTGCGTCTTATAGACCAAAATCAATGGGTAAATGGGCAAGAGTGGGATTTTGTTCCCGCAATTCTCGTAGATAGCATCCACTAACTCATCTTTTCTCCTATCCTTGGCTTAAAACCCTGATTGCGCGCGCCATCAGGGTCTTTGAATCGCACCTTTTAAAATTGCAACTAAATAAAAACTGAAAAATATTTTTGTGATTCAATTTAAATCAGGAACAAACTACAATTTTCCTCGGAAATTCCAAAACAAAAAAGAAAAAGGAAAACAAATGCCTGTGATCGACATTTCAATTAACAGCCACTCAACTACACAACAAGCTCATTCATCCTCCGCAAACGCTCAGTTAACAACGGCTACAAATAATGCATTGCATCAAAACATTACCACTATAGTAATCATTAAAGACGCTTTTCTAGAAAGCAACAGACGTCTAACAAAAAAGCATCACAGACAGACAGTGTTTGCTTATCCCATAGGGAAATTTAAAACAGATCATTTCTTCAGACGACGAAAACCCTCTCAAATTGTCTGCACACTGGATCCAAAAAGAATACAGCATCTTGATGCTAACAAAAGTCTAAGATTCACATCTTCACAATATAGAGGGACAAAAATATTTGAGGTTAAACGTCAGTTGGGAATCAAGTAATTACATCTTCATTGTTTCTTCAAATTTAGCGTCTACACTATTCAAGGATGCTAAATTTGAAGTTCTCCCTTGCTTGAAAGAACTCTAGTGTATTTTTTTTCTTGCGCAGCCAGTGTTTTTCAATTAGGGTGAAAAAAAAGGAGTAAACTATGAAGGCGTCTCGTATTGTCCTCATTATTGTCCTTGCAGCTCTTATCTTTCTGTTTATAGGCTGGATCCGCCTTCCCGATATGATTGCAAACTCCCTATCTAAAAAGACGCAGGTCTCTGTCGAGATCGACGATCTCTCGATCCGTCCAAGTCTTATAGAACTTTATAAACTCAATGTCGGCAATCCTCCCAAATACAAACTCCCTAAAAGTTTATCCGTCGACACCATCAAAATTTATGCACCCCTAACACGTTATTTTGATCAAAATGTCGTTATTGAGGAGATTCGCTTAAACAAAGTCTATTTAGGATTGGAATTTGATAAAAAAGGAAATAAAAAAGGCAATTGGTCGATCATCATGAAAAATTACGATGAGGCGACAAATGCTGGGGTAAAAAAAGAAAAAACAGAAAAAAGTGTTCTGATCAAAAAGCTGATTCTCACAAATATTTCTGTTGATCTTGCCTATAGAGATACAGGAGAAGTACAACATTTGAAACCAATTGACCATATCGAGTTCACAAATGTCACAAGCGAGGGAGGAATCCCAACTGATCAGATCACAAATCTTATCATGCAACAAATGCTGAAAGAGGTCTTTAGCTTAGAAAATTTAGAAAACATGGTAGAGGGTTTCTTGCAGTCTCCCCAACAAGGAGTCCAGAATTTGCTTTCACCGTTCAAAAACCTACTGCCCTGAAGGAGATTGAGATGAAAAAAATAAAAACTGCACTGCTTGCATTGATCCTCATTACATTTGCTACGCCCTTTTCATGCAACGTATCCTTTGCTGAAACAAATGAAGTCCCCATTCCAAATGGGAACGAAATGCTAAATAGCAATACATCGAGCAACGGAAAACAAACTGTAGACGCCATTGTTACTGACAATCAAGGAAATATGAGCGAGCAGCAACTCCCCTATAATCCTAATAACCAAACCGTTATTGTGAATAACAATTATGGTGGCGATAACGCGAGTCTTTTTTTTCCCGCTTTTGAACTAGGCTTTATGTTTTGGGCTGGCTACTGGGTAGGTCATAACGGAAGCTACTGGAATGGTTCTCATTACGTCCACGTCACAAACGTAAATTGGAATCAACATTGGCACAATTACTGGAATCACACCTGGGCTCCTAAGTGGCATAATTACTACAACCAGCACCACAATAATTCTAACTTCAAATGGGGAAATCATCAAAACGATTGGCATGACCAAGCGGGTAACTGGCATAATAGAGGGGGAAGGGAAAACAGGGAGCGAGGTGGTGAACGAGGTGGTGGAATGCATGGTGGTGGACACAGAGGCGGGGGCCGCAGATAGATCACAACTCGAGGTTTAAAGGCAGCTCTCCACAAATGATAGAGGGCACTTCTTTAGAGGAATGCATTTTAAATCCAAATTTCTTACACAGGTGAATCATAGCGCCATTCTCATTTAGAATATTTACTGAAATCTTCGCAATTTTTTCCTCAGTCGCAATGGCGATGATCTTCTCGAGCATTTTTGTTCCAAGACCTAAGTGCTGAAATCGATCGATGATGGTCAATTTTAACTCGACATTAGGGGTACCATAAACCTTACTATACCGAGCAATGCCAACAATATGTCCCTCTGTTTTTGCAACAAGGGTAATCTCTCTATCATAATCGCTATGACAGATCTGAATGAGCCTTTCATGCGCCGTTCTCTCCTCAAGGGACATGAACTCAAAATAACGACTGCGGATCGTCTCATGCGATAGTTCTTCATGGAAAGAGATAAGAAGAGGTTCATCTTCTGGACGGATGGGTCTTATCGTTAAAAGTGTGCCATTTTTCACCTTGACAGTTGAAATATATTCAATAGGATAAGGACGAATTGCAGGCTTGGGGAGCTCTGCATTCGAAAGTTTCCAATCATGCAAAACAAATCTAGCATCAAGAGCGATGATCTGATCGGAAGAGACGATTAAAGGATTGATATCGCATTCAAGAATCCTTGGCTGCTCAACAATCATTCGGGAAAATCGAATCAAAATCTCCTCAAGTTTTTTGAGATCAACTGATTTTTTACCTCGTACTCCATGAAGCGCTTCATAAATTTTAGTGCGCTGCATAAGTCGGTCTGCCAATGTTGTTGTAAAGGGTGGGATGCCAATTGCTCTATCTTTGAAGACCTCTACAAGCTGTCCCCCTGTTCCAAAAAGAACAACGGGACCAAACTGAGGATCGACAATACTTCCAATGATAATTTCGTATCCATCAGACAAGCTCACCATTTGCTGTACAGTAACTCCCTGAAAGTGCTCTTTGCCACAAAGGCGTGTAACACTCCCTTCTATCTCTTGATAACATGTAAGAAGTCCTTCTTTATTACGAATATTGAGTTTAACTCCTCCGACATCACTTTTGTGAGTAATTGTTTCTGAGTGCAGCTTAAGAACAATAGGATACCCCATTTTTTCTGCAGCAACAATCGCCTCTTCTTTATTCTTTGCTATGACTGTTTGCACAACTGGGATTCCATAAGCAGAAAGCACTTTTTTAGACTCCGCTTCTGTCAGAAGTGTCCTATTTTCTTTCTTAAGGGCTTCAAGAGAATGTTTAACTTCTTTTACTATTCCTAAAGAGAAATCTTCTTCTTCATCTACAACTGTTGGAGTTTCATATAACAGCTTGTTTCGATCGCTTTGCATCCACATAAGAGCGAATGTCTTTGCAGCGCTATCGGGATATGAAAATGTAGGGATCTTTGCTCGGTTTAAAATTTCAATTCCCTTTTCCACGAAAGAAGCGCCCATCCAACTTGCTAAAACAGGCTTCTGAAATCTCTCTTTAGCAGTCTTTAGCGCTTCAGCAGTTGCTGTACTATCTGTCATATCTTGGGGCGTTAAAATAATCAAAATCCCATCGACTTGTGAATCTTTGGACACCTCTTCAACAGCCTTCGCGTACCGATCAGCTCCTGCATCGCCTAAAATATCAACGGGATTATTATGACTCCATGCGTCTGGAAGAAACGTGTTGAGTTTTTCCATCGTGGCAGCTTGCAACTCTGCCATCTCAGCGCCATAAATCATCGTAGCATCTGTTGCAAGAACAGCAGGTCCTCCTGCATTCGTTACAATCGCAAGTCTTGGACCTTTAGGAACCGGTTGTTTACCAAGGACGTCCGCCATATTAAAGAGATCATCAATCTCGTTAACGCGCAAAACGCCTCCCCGTCTAATTGCCGCATCAAAAACATCGTCAGCGCCTGCAAGAGAACCTGTATGAGACGCAGCAGCTTTTGCAGCAGCTTCTGTGCGTCCTGGTTTGATCAAAATAATGGGTTTACTAAATGTAGCACTTCTTGCTGCTGAAAGAAACGTACGAGCATCTCCAACTGTTTCCATATAAATCAAAATTGAGTGCGTCTTAGGGTCGTTTGCAAAATAGTCGATCAAATCTGCCCACTGGATATCTGCCATAGAGCCTATTGAAACGAATGCGCTAAAACCGACATGTTCTTTTAAGCTCCAGTCAAGAACTGCTGTACAAAGCGCTCCAGATTGGCTAATAAAAGCAAGCTGTCCTTCTAAAGCCATACTTGCCGCAAAAGTTGCATTCAGGCCAACACTTGGATTCATAAGTCCAAGACAATTTGGACCGATTACACGAATGCCGCCCGCCTTTGCCCGTTTTAACACCTCTTCTTCTAACTTTAAACCCTTCTCCCCTGTTTCCTTAAAGCCGGCGGAAATAATAATTACAGCTTTTACATGGGCTGCTGCACAGTCATCGATCAATTCGGGAATAAGGGCTGCAGGGGTGACAATAATTGCTAAATCTACTGAATCTGGAACTTCTTGTATTTTTGGGTATGCGGTCATACCCAAGACTTTGGGGTACTTTGGGTTGACTGGGTAGATCTTTCCCTTAAATGACGCCATCATATTAGCAAGCAATGTGCGCCCAACAGATCCCTCTTGCTCCTTAGCACCAATAATCGCAACAGATTTTGGACAGAAAAAAGAATGAAGCGGGTGCTGCGGTCTTGCAAGATAGTTTTGTGAGGGATCAAAAGAAACGTCTACCATAAAAATTACCTCTATACGCGTTCTGTATATCTCGCATCTTCATTAAAATTTATTTTTTATACAAGAAAACTAAATTTCCTGATAATCTTGCACCACCTTAACTTTTAAAGGAGAGAAAAATGCCTGCAAAATCGATGGATCTCGCTTGGATTGTCGTAAAAGATCTAAAAAAAGCTGTTAAATTTTATACAGATGTCATTGGCCTTAAATTACTTGAGCTCTCTGAGGAGTTCAACTGGGCGGAATTGGAAGGAAAAGAAGGCGGTGCGCGCCTTGGAATTGCCCAGATGGATGAAGAGGGGTTTGAAGCTGGAGAAAACGCCTTTTTAACTTTCTCTGTTTCAGATCTTCTTCTTGCTAAAACAGAGCTTGAGAAAAAAGGCGCTAAATTTATCGGAGAAGTTGAAGAGGTTCCCGGACATGTGCGCATGTTGATGGTCATCGATCTTGATGGTAACCGCTTTCAACTCGTTCAAAAACTCGCCGACTGAAATTTTCGAGTCGATTCGATCACACGTCGTGATAGGCCTATAACCCCAACAAGGTTAGCAGCAAGCATGAGTGTGATCGAAATATCGGCAAGAGTCCACACCATTCCCACTTGGAGAATGCTTCCAACGGGCACTAGTAGAATATAAACAATTCTAAAGTAACGTCCTTTCTCGCTACCAATCAAGAATCCAAGCGCTTTTTCTCCACAATAAGACCAGGCCAGGATCGTTGTATAAGCAAACAAGATTAAAGCAGCAACGACCACATATTCTCCAATCACAGAGCCTAGTCCTTTTGCAAAAGCGTACGTCACCATATTTGTACTTTGAAGTTCAGGAATCTGCCAAGCACCTGTTAAAATCAACACAAGACCTGTTGCAGTACATACAATCATGACGATCACAGGAGCAATTAATGTTGCAATTCCATCCATGATCGGGTTTTCAGAACGCGCCCCCGCTTGTAAAATTGGCACTACCCCTGTTCCTGCATCTGTTGCAAAAAGACCGCGATCAAAACCTGTTGTAAGGGCTTTTAACACTCCAACTCCAAGAACACCTCCGAGCATGGGCGTTAATCCAAATGCATGACGGAACATCAATTGAAATGCTGGGATCACCTGATCATAATTAAGAGCGATGACAGTTAATGCTGCGCCTAGGTAAAGAAATGCTTTTATTGGGACAATATACGTTGCAAAACTCGCAATTCGCTGAATGCCACCTAAAATAACAAAACCCACCAAAACAGCGATTGCACTACTTGCATAAAAAGGATTTAAGCCCATTTTCTGGAGAGGAAGAATCACTGAATTAATCTGAGCAAAATTACCAACCGCAATCGAGCCAAAGATTGTAAAAATTGCAAAAAAAGCAGCAATTTTTTTATATCCAAGCCCATTCTTAAGGTAATACATGGGCCCCCCTACAAACTCTCCGCTTTGCGTCCTCTCTCTATAAGAAACACTCAAAATGCAACTGACGTATTGAACGGCTGCTCCAAAAAAAGCCATGACCCACATCCAAACAAGAGCGCCGGGTCCTCCCGTTGCAATTGCAACCGCCATACCCGAAATGTTCCCCGTTCCAAAACTACCGGCAAGAACCGAAGCAATAGCACCAAAACGACTAATATTCCCTTCTTCTGAACAATCCCCTTTTGCCAAACAATTAAAACTCCTTCTCAATTGAAAAACTTGAACGAATCGGAGTTTAAAAGTTAGATAAAATCCAAACAGAATAATCGCTGGAAATATAACAAAAAGCGTAAACGTGTGATTGAAAAGTGATAGTAAACTTTTTATATCCATATAAACCCTTTCATTTTATTTTTTTTTGGAGAATAAAGGGGGACGATTTTACAAAGGATATCCTTAGAAGAATTTTAGGGCAACAAAAACTAAGGTCTTAATGGCCGTGGCCTCCGCCGCCACCACCACTATGACCACCGTGGCCACCACCGCCCTCATGTCCATGACCTCCGTGCTCATGTTCATGATCGTGGTCATGGTCATGGTCGTGGTCGTGATGATGATCATGATAATAACCATCGTCAACATAATAGTATCCGCCGTCATAGTATCCACCGTCGTCATAATACCCTACGGGGCCAGAACCACACGAGGCTAAAAGAACAAGTACTCCAGAATAAAAAATAGTTTTCATTTAGGGCTCTACCTCATTTTTAGATAATTTAAGAACCGTGATTAAAATCTGATGATCAGAAAGAGAGCTTTTTGGATCTTTTAAATGATTCACAGGAATCACTGTTGTTGTCATAGAACCTATCGACTGCATACCCGATTTGAGATGCAAAAAATAATCAATCCATTCTACATCCAAACCAAAAGCGATAAACCTTTTAACATCCTGTCCTGCCTTCCACCAATAGTTACGTAGCTCACAGCATGTCCAATTAGAACCAAGATCGCTATTAACAAAGTTTTGAACAAGTTTTTTATACTCTTCACCGCCTCTTTCTAAATTTAAATCCCCGCAAAGAAAGCATGGGATTCCCAAGATGTCTTTAGTACGCAAATTGGTTAAAATCGCATTTATCTGAGCCTTCCTATAGTTCTTATCCTCTTCTGTCTGTCCAGGCTGAAGATGTGTAGATGCAATCCTTGCTACAACATCACCTCTATCCATTAAATCAATTGTGAAAAAGCCATACCCTCGATTTTTTGGGGTTTCTTGATGATTAAAGGCTTGGAAGTGGGGATCTTTCAATGGATATTTACTTGCTACAAACAGCCCACTTGGTATGCCTAGTGCACTTGGATCAAAACCGCACAGCTTTGGTCCGATATTGAGATAAAAATGAGCATAATTTTTTTTCAACAGGTTATAAAGGGCAAGACCTGCTTCCAGGGAAAACACTTCCTGAAGACAGATGACATCCACCTGCGTGTTTTGCAATTGTTGCGCTACACTTCCAATACGATCTTTCCAGGGCAAGACCCCGCCAAAAAGCATCGAAAGATTATGATTAAAAAAACAAACGTTCCAATTAAGAATCGAAACTCTACTGTCCTGAGGAAAGAGCTTTTCTTCAGCATCACCTCTCATATAAGTGAAAGGAACCATAGCGTATTTAACAAGCGCATTTTGCACAGCGATAGCTTTTTGTTTAGAAGGAGATGACTTAGGCCAAGCCTCTGCTGCACTTGCAATTAACGTATACAGCCAATATTTTTCGTAAGGAGATAATAGGCTAGGAGTCAATAGCACTTGATTTGCGAATTCAAGACAGACATTAAAAGCATCTGCATCAAAACAAACTTTATCAAGTTGAAGACGCATTGCCTCCGTCTCTTGTTTAGCCGCATTTTGCACAATCGGGTCTTCTGTAATCAAAAAAGTGAAAGTCAACACTGTATTTTTACCCCGAATTGTGACCTATTTGCAGCAACCCACTTTTTTAACAAACAGCTACAAGTTGAATGACGAGTTCAACTCT
>DAHVFY010000048.1:0-6702 GCA_027316765.1 Parachlamydiales bacterium
GACCAATGCCCTGCAATTTACTTAATTCGTAGCCCACCTTATAAGTCGCATTCATGTTCCAATGCTGCTGCTGCCAATTTTGAATATCAACTGCAAAAAACGGAGTTCCAAAAAGGCGTTGATAATAAAGCTTCTTGCCAAATAAGCGCAGCTCCATCCCATATTCTACGTACAAAGCCTTAATTGGAAACGACTGGTCACTATGAAAAACCCATCCACCCCCGCCGTAAAGACGCAAGTTTGGAGAAAACTGATAAGAAGTGAAAAAATCAAGAGCTTCAAAACTTGGATTTTTTCTCTCCCTAATATATTTGGGGTGATTGACCAAAAACTCATCTCCCAAATGAGAAGAAATATGATAAACCCTTAGACGAAACGACCAACGATCAAATGCATACGTCAATGGCAAACCACAGTAATAATCAGCATTTACAAGCTCGCATGTCTCACCATTTCTATGAGGAACATCGCTATAATTAAAAACAGCCCAAACGGCAGCTTCAATTCCGATTTGCATATCGCCATGCCAAAAGAAAACATCCTTCCAACGGAAAATCGGAAACTCATCTCCTAAAGAGATTGCCGCTGCTACATTTCCAACCACATGATCATCAAAACGCATTGCAACAGAATAGACCGGCTGACGAGGATTTGCTACAAACGGTTGAAAAAGAAGAGTCGACTGAGGAAACCAAATTCCGTTAACCCTCGGATGATCTACATAATGCTCCCTCTCAGAAAGTTGCTGCTGAGTTAATTGCTTAACTTCAACCGACTTTACATCAGGAAGGTCTCGAACAAATGTGATAATACTATTTGCAACGAGTTCATTTTTTGGCAAATTAGAGAGATAAACATGATGATCCTTTACCGTAACAATGACGTTATATTCATAAAAATGAACATCAATCAATGCCTGAATATAACCTTCAAGATAAGGATCAGTGGCATCCTCAAAACTTTCAACGGGAAGACTCTCAGCGCGCGTTACAAGAAAAATCTGATCTTCATGCCCCTCTTCGAGTTCTGCAATCAAATTTTCCGCACCCGGCGCATCTGCAAATAGACAAAGGCCCGCAATAGCGGTCCAAACACGCTTGATCCCCATGTAGTACTCCTATTTGTCTGTATAATTCACAAAATGTTTATACACAAACAAAATGAAAGAACTTTTTTAGAGATATCATCAGGGACCAGCCAGGCAAAAGGACTTTAAGCGAAATTTTTTTGGCTTAGAGTCCCTTTTGCTTGAGAGCTAGAAGTGAAGTAGTCAGCATTCCCCAGGTGCCCAGTACAAACTCTTGCACTGCTACTGACTCTTCTTAATTCCAGCTATATGCCGTCTTCTCTTGTCTTGCAACAAAAAAAAGAAAATAAAATGAACACATTATTGTAACTTACTTATACACAAAGCACCTCTTCGCTCAAGCTCTCCCCGGATCTGTTCCACCGATTCAAATAAAATCGCATCAATCCCAAGCTTTTGTGCAGCTTCAATATTTTCAAATCGATCATCAATGAAAACCACCTCCTTTGCAGGAAGACTCAACTCTTTTAAAAGAATCTCGTAAGCCTCCAAGTCAGGTTTCTCACTACCGATTTCAAAAGAAAGAAGACACGGATTAAAAGGCTCATAAAGCCCAAAATCTCGAATAAGTTTTCCTAACCGCTCATCAATATTTGACAAAAGAGCTACAGAAATTTGCTGCTGCTTTAACTCAGAGACCAAAGCGTACATCTCTCTATTAATTCCAATTGCATCTTTCATCACCGTTCTAAAAGAAGCGCTCCAATGAGAGGGCAGCTCAATCCCCTTCTCTTTAGCATAAGAGGTCCAAAATTCTTCATCCGTCTTCCCCTGTTTTACAGCCTGTCGCTTTACCTCATGTACCCTTTCAAACTCAGCCCTAGAAAATCCAAAAGACTCTCTCAAAAAGTTCACAACCATTTCCCTCTTAGGCTCTTGAGTCAACACCCCTCCGAAGTCAAATACAATAGCTTGAGGAGTCGCTATGAGCGACGTTATAGCAACCGTTGACGCAATAAAAGATGTCAGTATCTTTTTCATAAATCCTCCTGATGACCTTAATTTTTTTACTCCCCTCCAATTTTACATCCAATCAAATTCGCCTCTTGTTGAAGTGGGGAGCCGATCATGCTACTTTACACATTCCAAGTCAACTCTAAACACATTCTTAAAAATTCTAACAACAGACAAAGTTAGCATCGACAATTTTATCAACGAGTTCTCGAGGAAAATAAGGAGAAATGAGATGATGCGCATTTTTAGGATCGAACCACGTAAAATCAACATGCTCGTCGCTCAAACAAATTTTCGCATCCCCAGCAACATGGCAAGAATAAATTGCTAAAACTAACCCAACATCTCCATGAGCAACAGGAATACGAATCTCTGTTAAAACCATTGTAAAAAAGCGCACACGAATCAGATTTTGCAATCCAGTCTCTTCATAAATCTCACGCTCTAGCGCAGCCTCTAAAGACTCATTCTTTCCAATGCGTCCTCCGGGAATATCCCAACATCTACCCATTCTATTTTTGGGACTCTTCTCCAAAAGAAGAATCTTGCCCTCCTCATTATGAATAAGACCTTTAGCTCCAAGATGAAAACAATCTTCTTTAGCATTCTGTAACATAAAACCTCCAAATCAACATCGCAAAGAGACATTCCCTCTACCTAACCTGGGTAACCGAAAGCTTAAGCAATTAACTTCCTCTATGCCGATAAAGTTTTAGAATCGCAAAATAAGAAAAATTTTAGATAATAAAATTTTTAAAGGATGGAATTTTGGCCAAGTTTTCATTTAAAGAAGTAGCTCCGTGCCTATTTGCCATTTTTATCGATGTTCTCGGGTTTGGACTTGTAGCGCCTCTTCTGATTGCCATTTTCACAGCACCTGAAAACAATATCTTTCAAATTACCTCTCTACATTTGCGCTACTTCTATCTTGGTGTAACACTTGCGCTTTATCCATTGTTGATGTTTTTTGGCACCTCCTTTATCGGAGATTTATCTGATATCATTGGAAGAAAAAAAACTTTACTTTTCAGCATGATCGGAATGTGTTTTGGCTTTTGCTTCATGAGCATCGGCATCGTGACAACAAGCCTTTTTCTTTTTCTAGTTGGAAGAGGACTTTCCGGGTTCGTAGCAGCAAGTCAATCCGTTGCTCTTGCCACCATCTCCGACCTAAGCACAAAAGAGAACAAAGCAATCCACTTAAGTTATGTCGCCCTCATTCAATGCATTGGCTTTGTCATAGGGCCCTTGATGGGCGGAGTTCTCTCCACGACAACTTTTTACGCTCCTTTTCTATGGGCAGCATTTTTTGCACTAATCGCCTTTCTTTGGATCACCTTTTCTTTCGAAGAAACTTATCTGAAAAAAAGCATTAAAAAAATCAGCATGCTGCGCTTTTTACAAGTATTCGTTGAAGCTTATCAGAATAGACGCATCCGAAGTTTAAGTATTGCTTTCTTACTAATGCAAATTGGAATCGGTCTTTATATCCCTATTATCTTAATCCTTTTAACGACAGAATTTGGGTACCCGCCCTTTTTTCTTGGCCTATTTAATGGATATCTCGGTGTAGGCTTTGCATTAGGATTGCTATTTGTTCTACCACATATGTTGAAGCGATTTAAGATCGAACAGATCGTTTGTATTGCACTCTTTACAACGCTTCTCTCTCAGTTTTTCTCCTCAGTTGTACGCACCGAAAATCTCATCTGGTTTCTTGGGTTTCCATTTGCAATTGCAGTCGAAATCGCTTTTTCTGGAATGTTCACTGCCTTCTCAAATGCAGCAGACGAAACATCGCAAGGATGGGTGATGGGGATTTCTGTTGCTATCATGGCAATTGCCTGGGCTATCGCCGGGTTTTCAACACAGCTTGTTCCTCTTTTTGGCGCGCACACTCTCATCTTCATTGGAAGCCTTTTCCTCGGAATCAGCGCATTCCTTATGAAACGATACTGCGCAAAGCATCTTAGTTAGACCCCGAATTGTGACCTATTTGCAGCAACCCTTCTTTTTTAACTTCCATCTACTGCGTTTCATTCCTCGTCCAACTCACAAGAGTTGAACTCGTCATTCAATTTGTAGCTGTTTGTTAAAAAAGAAGGGTTGCTGCAAATAGGTCACAATTCGGGGTTAGACTACTTAACGACATATAAACTAGTGGCATCAGCTTCAATCTGCATCATTTCACCATGAGAAAGAGCGATTGTCTCTTCAGGTTTGTAGTTTCCAGCGAAAAAATTCAGAAGCTTAGAAACACCACTATGCACAACAACGACAACAGATTCACCTAGATGTTCTGCTGCAATTTTCTTAAGTGCTGGAATTGCTCTTCGACCCACATCGGCCGTGCTTTCGCCTCCCTTACCGCAGGAGAAAAAAATCTCTTCCTCAGCTGGCAAAAAGTAATGAAGCTGAAAACGCGCCTTCTTCAGATACTCTTCTTTGGGAAGTCCTTCAAATTCTCCATGATCTTCTCCCTTTAAATCATCGACCGCAATAACAGGAACGGATATCTTACTCTTTAAGATCTCTGCAGTCTCTATAGAACTTTGAAGCGGTGAAGAATAGATAACTTTGATTCCCAAAGCGCTGATCTTCTCCGCAAGTTTTTGCGCCTCCTCTTTACCTTTTTCACTCAAAGGAACATGGGAAGACCCTTGAAGACGCTTGATCTCCGACCACTCTGTGCTGCCATGCTGAACAAGATAGATCTTACAGGTTTTGTCGGACGCCTTATCTTTCTTTGCATCGAGAACCTTAATGCCAAGCTCTTTCTTAAACTCCGCCACAGAAGGATGCGAAGGCAAGGGAGCTGCCGCAAACAGGGAACAATTAAAAAGGATTGTTGCAAAAACAAGTTTTTTCATAAAACCTTCCTCATGAAGAAAGAAGAGGGTACCACATTCTTTTAAATTGCACAACAGTGACGTATAAGATGACAAATCCTTTATTTACAACAATCTAAAAAACGACTAGTTTCAACTCGTTTATTTTCAATAACTTAAAGAAATATGCGGAGAATAAGCCTCCTAATCTCCGCACATTATGCGGAGATTAGGATTGCCTGTACGGAGATTCTCCGGTATTATGTAAAAATAGAGGGACAACCTATGTACATCCACGAGCTTGAAAATTGGCCTCATTTTATCTGGAGCCAGGATGCTCTTTCAGACACGCTGGTTCAACTACGCCACGAGCAAGGACGTCTAGTTGGCGGAATGGAATCTATTGGTTTCCACGCACGCGAAGAAGTGGTTTTGCAAGCCCTGACACAAGACGTCGTAAAATCCAGTGAAATTGAGGGAGAGGTTTTAGACCAATCATTAGTCCGATCTTCCGTTGCACGTCATTTGGGGATCGATGACGCAGGTCTTGATCACGCGGATAAAAGAATCGACGGAGTTGTTGAAATGGTCCTCGATGCGACACAGAACTTTGACCAACCTCTAACCAAAGAGCGATTATTCAGCTGGCATGCATCGCTATTTCCAACTGGTCGCAGTGGGCTTAAAAAAATTGAAGTTGGCACGTGGCGTAAAGGCCCGGTTGACGTCGTCTCAGGCCCTCTCGGAAAAGAAACCGTCCATTTTGAAGCGCCTCCCCCTAATCTAGTCGAAAAGGAAATGAACCTCTTTTTGAACTGGTTTAACGAAGAAAAATCTCTTGATTTAGTTTTTAAGGCCGCGATTGCACACTTATGGTTTGTTACAATTCATCCCTTTGAAGATGGAAACGGCCGTATCAGCAGAGCGATTGCAGACTTATTGCTGGCACGCTCTGAAAACAGCTCTCGCCGCTTCTACAGCCTATCCAAACAAATTCAAAAGGAAAGAAAAAGCTACTATGCCATTTTAGAACAAACACAAAAAGGTACTCTCACCATTACCCCTTGGATACAGTGGTTTTTCAGCTGCCTTGGAAGGGCAATAAAAGACGCACTCTCTACCCTTGATACTATTCTCTACAAAGCACAGTTCTGGGAGACCCTCGCAGAGATTCCTCTAAATGAAAGACAAAAAAAAATGATCAATCGGATGCTCGATGGATTTGAGGGCAATCTGACCTCATCCAAATGGGCCAAAATAACAAAGTGCTCTCAAGATTCCGCCTATCGCGATATCCTCGACCTCACAAACCGAGGCATTCTTACAAAAAATCCTGAGAGCGGCCGTAGCACAAGCTATTGCCTCTCTCTACTAAAACCCAAAAGTTGAGTTAATACCGCTCAACAAAATCTAGACAAATCTACACAATCGCATAGATAAATCAGACACGTCAATAGAGCAGTCGTATTGACGATTCGCGTGTCGGGATTCCGCCGACAAGATCCGAAAGCATCGCTATCACAATTCGGGGTAATAAGAGACAGAATGACAAACTCTTTCGATCTGTAGAATGCTGATCCAAACTACCAAACCGAAAAAAATAATGATCAATCCAGCAATGCGATTGATCCATTGCATTACCTTTGCATTTACTTTTTTTCGAAAGAATGCAACCCCTTCACTTAAGATCAACCACCAAAATGCAGAACCAATGAACACACCAACAATTAAAGCTGTCGCATCCAGATGACGTCCTGCAAATCCTGTCAGTCCAAAACCTGCAAAGATCGCAACATATGCAAGAATGGTCATCGGATTTGTCATCGTAAGAAA
>DAHVFY010000048.1:6758-10712 GCA_027316765.1 Parachlamydiales bacterium
CGCCAAAAAGAGTTTTATGAGTAATTTTTGCAGGCTCTTGCAACGTCTTAGCTAAAAAAGTTTTAATCCCAAGTAAAACTAAAACTACTCCGCCGATAAGACGCAACCAAATGTCACAATCAAGTAGAAACTTAGAAATAAATGTAAGACCAAGCGCCGCAATGACACCATAAATTGTATCCGCAACTGCAGCGCCAAGGCCTGAAAAAAGACCAGACAGCCTTCCATACTGCACTGTCCGGCGAATACACAAAACCCCAATGGGCCCAACCGGCACTGCAATAGAAAACCCTAAAATCATCCCTTTTATTAAAAACTGTGGATCCATGGGATTATCCCGTTATTTCAAAATTTTGATTTTTCAGTGATTTTTTCATAAAATTACATCTTGATGATGCCCATGATCCCCATGATGATGAGATAAAATGCGACAACATAGTTAAGGATTGCTGGAAATATCAGAATCAATATTCCTGCCAATAATGAAAATACGGGATAAACGAGCGGATGAATCTCAACCATACGACTTCTCCTTTTTATCTTTGTATAATATAGTGCCCCTTGAAACGTCTATGTAATTTTTGTAGGCTCCTATCATGATGCATACTATCAAAGAAATCGAAAACTCTCTCATGCCAGCAATTGGTATTGAAGGATCCTCCATAAAAAAAGCACACATCATAGAGCAAATGCAGCACTATGGTGTTCCAGGATGTAGCATCGCTGTTATTGATGAGGGAAAAATTGCATGGGCAAAAGCATATGGAAATGCAAAAAAAGGAATACCGCTAACTACAGAATCGCTCTTTCAAACGGGATCATTTAGTAAATCCATCAGTGCACTTGCTTCTCTCATGCTCGTTCATGAAGGAAAACTGCATTTAAATAAAGACATCAACGAACAGCTTCGCTCTTGGAAATTCCCCGAAACCCCCTATACATTATTGAGTAAAGTTTCCCTTCAACATTTATTAAGTCATACGTCAGGATGCAACATCATCGCTTTTGATGGATATCCTCATTTAAGCCCCCTTCCTTCATTAAAAGAGATTTTGGAAGGAAATACACCTGCAAAAAATCCTCCCATTCGCATAAGTGCAATTCCCGGATCTAAAATCTCCTACTCGGGAGGAGCTTACGTCGTTGTACAACAACTGATCGAAGATGCAACAGGACTGCCCTTCGACTCTTTCATTGAAAGCCGCATTCTCAAACGATTAAAAATGGAAAACAGCACCTTTAGCGACCCGATCAAAAACTGGGCAAGTGGACACATTGATGTAGATCGAATACTTGAAGGAGAGTTTAGACGCTACCCCGAAAAAGCAGCTTCAGGACTCTGGAGCACACCTTGCGACTTCTCTAAATTTCTTATCCATTTACAAAATGCCCTTCTAGAAAAATCTCACGATCCTTTAATTCCTAAAACTCTTTTAGATTTAATGATCACGCCTTCAATTTTCCCCTTTGGACTCGGACTTGTTATAGATGGGGAAAAAGAAAACTTCGAAATCAACCACAGAGGCAGAACTTGTGGATATACATGCGGTTTTGTTCTCTTCCCTTACTTAAAAAAAGGTGCTGTCATCATGACAAATGCTGACAATGCAAATCTTCTAATTTCAGAAATCTTTAGAAGCATTGCCAATGTCTACAACTGGCCTTCACAAAAAATACAAATTAAACAAAAAACAGAACTCAAAGAAAACATCCTTGATGCCTACTTGGGAAAATATGTTTTACATGACAGAACATCTGCTGCAACAGTTTTCAAGGAAAATCACTCTCTTTTTATTAAGGCAGAATCTGGAACAATCTATCAACTTCATGCCGAAACAACTCACAGATTTTTCATTACAGAAAATGGATTTATCATCACATTCTTAGAAAAGCATGGTGAAATGCACGAACTCATTCTCACCATGCAACGAGGCGTAGAAAAACGTTTTCAAAGAATCAGTTTATACCCCGAATTGTGACCTATTTGCAGAAACCCACTTTTTTAACTTCCATCTACTGCGTTTCATTCCTCGTCCAACTCACAAGAGTTGAACTCGTCATTCAACTTGTAGCTGTTTGTTAAAAAAGTGGGTTGCTGCAAATAGGTCACAATTCGCGGTTATAGTATTTCCGCAGCTAAAGCAGCAAGCTCTGAACGCTCTGTTCTTTCAAGGAACATGTGTCCAAAAATGGGATGCTTTTTAAATTTGCTGACAACAAATGTCAATCCATTTGAATCCTTATCAAGATAAGGATTGTCAATTTGTGTGGGATCACCGGTTAATATAACTTTCGTTCCTTGACCTGCACGTGAAATAATTGTCTTCACCTCATGCGGTGTTAAATTTTGAGCTTCATCAATAATAAAAAACATCTTAGGAAGTGATCTACCTCGAATATAGGTCACAGCTTCCATTTCAATTTTTTTACTCTCCATGATCCATTCCTGCGCATCCGATCCGCTCGTCCCTCCGGTACTTGAATTACAAAGAAATTCAAGATTATCATAAATCGGCTGCATCCAATGGTAGAGCTTCTCTTCTTTAGATCCGGGGAGATAACCAATATCCTTGCCAAGAGGAACAATGGGGCGACTTACAAGGATGCGTGTGTAAAGCGCCTCATCAAAAACCTTCCTAAGTCCAGATGCAAGAGCAAGAAGCGTTTTCCCTGTCCCCGCTTGTCCAACAAGAGAGACGAGTTTAATATCATCTCTCATGAGCAAATCTAATGCACATTTTTGTTCAAGATTAAGTGGGTTAATTCCCCAAACATCTTTAGGTAGCTTAATAAGGGGTTCGAGCTTTCTTGTCCGATGGTCATATTTGCCAAGAACTGAAGACTGCTCCGGTGCGCTCAAAAGACAATACTCATTAGGCGCAAGATCTTCGATGTCTAAACTTAAGCTGCCATCTTTAATAAAAGCGTCAATATCATGCTTTGGCACTTCAAGCTTGCGGTAACCTTTGTAAATATCATCATAAGAAACCTTAAGATTTTCATAGTCCTCTGCTTCAAGACCTATCGCCTCCGCCTTCACTCTCATCACAAAGTCTTTAGAAACCAGAACAACCCTCTCCCCCATTTCACGCAGCGCATAAGCCGCATACAAGATCTTATTTGTGTTCCTATCAAGCGGAAGAGGAAACGTTTTTTTCTCTCCAAGGCGCATATCCACTTGAATGCGTACAACGATCCCATTTTCAATCTTAACTCCACTATGCAAATCGCCCGCATTCCGCTGCTTAAGCCCGTCAATGTAACGAATCATGTGCCTTGCATTCTTTCCAAGTTCATCAGAAAGACGTTTCATACTATCTAGTTCCTCAAGCACAATCAAAGGGATCACGACATCATTTTCATGAAATTTCCCTATAGCATCGGGATCATGTAAAAGCACATTCGTATCGATTACAAAAGTTTTTCGCGTCAAGATTAACCCCCTAAAGTGAAAGTAAAAATTGCAGCATAGCCTAAGCCCCCAACGATCCTCAACCAATTTCTGTAATTCATTTAAAATCAATATTTTACATCATTTTTCAGCAAACGACAGCCTCGAGTGCTAAATTGAATTGACGAAAATTTAAGAAATTTGATAGAATGGAGAGTAAAGAAAACCATGGAGCACCCATGAAAATCAATCGTCACATTTTTCATCTCCCCCCCTTCATCTCCACTTCCTGGAAAGCGATTACCGCTATCCACACAGAAAGGCGCTCTTCTGTGCTCACTCTTATTGTAAGCCTTAACAATGGAACAAAAATCGAGATCCCCAATCTCGACTCTCAGATCATTCAAGCAATTTTTACAATTCATGCACAAGTTCTTGAACAAGAACACACCCCTCACATCCACAGGAACCCCGCATCACTTCCGGAACCATCTCAAAACCTGACCCCAACCCCGGTGACAGCAAACGAAAATCCTATAAGCCTAACCCTTCCTCTTTTTCCT
>DAHVFY010000049.1 GCA_027316765.1 Parachlamydiales bacterium
TTGTAGGTCGGTCCAACCATGCACCCTGCCATGCATCCTGTCACAATGATCCAAATAAACGGCCGTTTCATAAAGCAGGGGCCTCGATGTAAACATCTAATAGCTGACCTGGATAGATGGGCAAATCCTCTTTTTCAAATCTGTAAAGAACTTGAAGAACGCGCGTATCGAGTCGTTCAATAGTCTCTCCGGTAAAGGAAGTTTTGGGAATGATATAGGGCTCTACCCTTACAAATTCCATTGGAAAATGGATCTTAGCGTTTCCTCTTACAAATGCTGTTGCGTTAGCTTTTTCTTGGAAACGCCAAGAGTCCTCTTCATCAATATCAATGCGCATTTGGAGAGGCGCTACGGTCCCCATAAAAATTAATGCAGATTCTAGATTTACATAGGGTTGGGTATAGTTATAAGAGTTTGTCGGATAAACCTCTCCAATATGAGCATTGACTTGCAAAATCTGACCGTTTACAGGAGCTCTAATCGTTGCGCGTTCAATATCCACTTCTGTTTGATTTAAGCTCGCTTGGGCTACTTTAACTTGTTCTTCAGCTTCTCGCATTGCGTAGTAAGCCGCTTCATATGCTTGTTCACTGACAGCTCGTTTGTCCGTTAATCGCTCGTAGAAAGAAAATTGCACTCTATAATTTTGATAGTTAACAATTGCAGCATTGAGTTGACTAATTCCTGTCTCTCTTTGTGCAAGAAGAGCGCGAGTATCGAGCTGTAGCAGGGGATCTCCCTCTTTGACCATATCACCTTCGACGACAAAAATTTTGGTAATGGGAAGAATGAAGGGTGTTCCAATTGCAATATTTTCCGTGGAAGCTTCTATGATTCCCGACCCATAAATTGCATGTTTATAGGGAGATTTAGACGCTAAAAAGGGGACAGGGGGGACCGGTGGCTTCTTTTGACTCCAAAAAACAATAAGAAGTGCAATACAAGCCCCAATTATTGCAAATAGTGGCAAAAAGTATTTCCGTATCATAAATATCCTTATACACAGTTATTCAATGCTGTCAAAACAAATAAAAGAAATGATATATCGAACAATATGATGAAAGGAATAGGGCAATCGGGGCTTACTTCTGAAGATGCTGAGCTAAGGCTAAAGAAATATGGTCTTAATGCTTTGCGGGAAAAAAAGCGGCATCCATTCATTTCCTTTTTGCAAAAATTTTGGGCTCCGGTTCCATGGATGCTTGAAGTGATCATCCTTATTGAAATTATTCTTGGAAGATCTTTAGAAGCTTGGGTGATTGGCGCGCTTATCGTATTTAACGCTTTTTTAAGTTTTTATGAGGAAGGAAAAGCGCGCAGTGCGCTTTCTTTATTAAAAGAGAAGCTAGATGTACAAGCGCGCTGTTTACGAGATGGGACTTGGAAGTTGATTGCAGCGCAGCTTATTGTTCCAGATGATGTGATTTGTATTCAAATGGGGGATTTTGTTCCGGCAGACCTTATTCTTATTCAAGGGAGTGTTTCATTAGATCAGTCTGCAATTACAGGAGAATCAATGCCAACTGAGCCGTCTGTTGGAGAAAAGGTGTACGCAGGCTCTATTGTTAGGCATGGAGATGCTTATGCAAAAGTGACTGCAACGGGTAAAAATACGTTTTTTGGCAAAACAGTAGAAATTATGAGCTCTACAAAAACGCCAAGTCATTTGCAAAAGCTCATCTTTTCCATTGTAAGAGCTCTTATTATTTTTGAAGCGTTCCTGATTCTTTTTATGAGTGTTTATTCACTCCATCAAGAAGTAGCCTTTTCTGATTTATTGCCTTTTTCTTTGCTTTTACTCGTAGCTTGTGTACCTGTTGCTTTACCTGCTACTTATGCCTTATCTACGGCTTTAGGCTCGATCGAACTTTCAAAAAAGGGAGTACTCGTCACACGACTCTCAGCAATTGAGGAAGCTGCAGCGATGAATGTTCTTTGTGTGGATAAAACAGGTACGATTACTCAGAATGTTCTTACGATCTCTCATTTGCGTCCCTTGGGGGCCTTTACAGAGGAAGATCTTTTAGTCCTTGCGGCACTTGTTTGCGAAGAGGCAACGCAAGATAGTCTTGATCTTGCCATTTTATCCGCCTCTCAAGGAAAAAAATCCCGTTATTTAGATGCTATTAGGAAAGAATTTATCCCGTTTGATCCGAAAAGAAAATGTGCTGAAGCTGTGATTGAATATCAAGGGGAAGAGTTGCACATTTTAAAAGGGGCCCCGCAGCTTCTCTTGGAAGGAATTCATGAAAAAAAGGATTTTGAAGAGCTTTCATCAGATGGATCGCGTCTTTTGGCTGTCATTTTAAGAAAAAAAAGAGGAGATGAGGTTGTCGGTCTTATTGCTTTTTATGATCCTCCAAGGCCAACTTCAAAAGCTGCAATTCAAGAGATTCACAATCTTGGAATTCGCATTAAAATGATGACAGGAGATGGGTTAAGCACGGCAAAATTTATTGCCAAGCAAGTGGGTATTGGCTCTCAAGCAATTTCAAGGGAAGCCATGCAAACCATTTCTGAAGAGGCTTTTGAAAAATGCGATGTCATTTCTGGAGTTTTTCCTGAAGATAAATTCCGGATGATTCAGCTACTACAAAATAAGGGCTTTATCTGCGGTATGACAGGGGATGGAGTGAATGATGCGCCGGCACTTAAAAAAGCTGAGGTGGGGATTGCCGTCAGCAATGCGACAGATGTTGCTAAAGCTGCTGCAAGTCTTGTTTTAAAAGATGCAGGCCTTGAGACGATTGTAGAAGCTATTAAAACAAGTCGAAGGATCTATCAGCGGATGCTGACATATGTCTTAAATAAGATCATCAAAACATTAGAAATCTCGATTTTGCTGTGTCTTGGCCTTTTTGTTGCCAACGAGTTTATTATATCAAACTTGTTGATTGTTCTTTTATTGTTTGCCAATGATTTTGTTACAATGTCTCTTTCAACAGATAGAGTATCTTATTCCAAAACTCCGGATCGATGGGATATTAAAAGATTATTTCTTGTGGGGGGCGGTTTTGCGATGCTAGTGTTGGCATTTTCGATTTTTGCCGTTTTTGTTGCCATTTATTTTTTACATTTATCGATCACAGAGCTTAGAACTTGGGTTTTTCTTGTCTTAGTGTTTACGGGGCAGGCTATGATCTACGTCATTCGAGAGCGTCATCATTTTTGGCACTCTCTTCCTAGTCATTGGATGATTTTATGTTCTTGCTTAGATGTGATTCTTGTTAGCTTCATGGCGATAAAGGGCTATCTTATGGCGCCGCTTAGTATGCATCTAGTCGTCTCATTATTTCTTGGAGTCGCTGCATATTTTGTTTTTTTGGATTATATTAAAGTGAAGTTATTTCCGTTGTTGCGCCTCTAAAAGTTTCAAGTACTTATAGAAGGCCGTGTGAGCATTATACATTGAAATAATAAGACCCTCTTTTCCTGCAAGAAAGCCTCTTTTCAAAATATAGCTTTTAAAAAAAGCAGACCAAGAGTGGATTAAAGGTTTCCAGATGCTATAAGAAGATTTCGCTCCCTCCTTTTCTGAAAAAAGAGAGGAGTAGGTTTGCATTTTGGCAAGAAAGTCGCTGATTTTTCGATATGGGGTATGAAAAATTGGAGAGTTGAGGCGCATTTTTTTAAGGTGTTTTGTAAGAACTTTCTCATGAACAGGATCGTCGCTAAATGCGGTCTTTTTGCGGTTGTATAGGCGAAAGACCCAATCGGGATGCCATCCGGAGCAACATTTAATCTGTTTGCCATTAAAAAAATTATGTCTTTGAATGCTATAGACAGTTTCTGAATCTAAAAAGAGACTCTTAATTTCTTTAGCAAGAGCTGGGGAGAGAACCTCGTCACTATCGATTGAGAGAATAAAGTCGTGTTTAGCAAGAGAGCTTGCTAGATTATGTGTTTTACCAAAACCTATAAATTCTCCGATTTCTACTCGAACATTGGAAAAAGAGCGCGCAATTTGGAGCGTCTTATCAATTGAGCCCGTATCAAAAATAAGAACTTCCTCAAAATCCTGGAGGGATTTTAAGGTTTGTCCTAGAGTTTCTTGACAGTTTTTAGTAAGAATCGTCACACTAATCATGAAAAATCACTATACCTAAAAAGGAAAAATGAAAAAAGCCTATACTTTCGATGATGTGGCCCTCGTGCCCCAGTTCAATAATGTTCCTTCTCGCACAGAACCTAGCTTAGAAACTTGGTTAACAAAACAAAAAAAAATGCAAATGCCCCTTCTTTGCGCAAACATGGATACCGTAATTAGCGAGGAACTTGCAGATATTTTGATTGAACAAGGATCGTGTCCCATTTTTCACCGCTTTGCTCCAATGGAATTGCAAAGAAGCTGGGTGAAAAAGTACGGCAAAAATATGTTCATTTCCTGCGGCATTCAAAGCAAAAAAATTGACGAAGCAAGAGAGCTTTTGGATTTAGGAGCAGCAGGAGTTTGTATCGATGTAGCCCATGGACACTCCGATAAGATGTTCCATTTTATTCAAGAATTGAAAAGAACGCATCCGGAAAAAGAAGTAATTGCAGGGAATGTTTGCACTGCGATGGCCTACCATGATCTCGTCAATGCAGGTGCCGATGCTGTAAAAGTGGGGGTAGGTCCTGGCGCTGCTTGTACCACGCGAATGGTCACTGGATTTGGAGTTCCTCAATTTAGTGCAATTTATGACTGCGCAAAAATTGCAGAAAAATTAAGAGTCCCTTTAATTGCTGATGGCGGAATTCGAACAAGCCGTGATGTCGTTTTAGCCCTTGCTGCAGGAGCTAGTACCGTGATGATTGGTAAATTGTTTGCCATGACAGAAGAGAGTGCAGCTCCCAAACGAGGAGAAGGTAAAACACGCGAGGCTAAATTCAGAGGACAAGCAAGCGAAGATTTTCAAACAGATTTTTACGGAGGATTAAAAGAAAAAACAGTCGCGGAAGGCATCGATTTTTGGGCCCCTGTTAACGGGACTGCTACGCAGCTGATGGATCAACTTCTCGGAGGATTAAGGAGCGGTCTTACTTACGGAGGCGCGCGCAGCATTAAAGAATTACAGCGCAAAGCAGAATTTGTTGAAGTAACAGCAACGTATATCTTGGAGAGCAAACCTCGTGTTCAATAAAAAAATATACGATTCTGTACACGGTTTTATCAGATTCAATGAGATCGAAAACACGCTTATTGATTCACTACCCTTTCAAAGACTGCATTACTTGCATCAGCTTGGCATTGCGTATCTTGTTTATCCAGGAGCTACGCATACGCGCTTTGAGCATTCCCTTGGCGCTATGGAACTTTCAACACGGATTTTTGATAAGCTTGCCGACTGTTTTGATATTCCGGAAAAGGAGTATTGGCGGCAGATTATCCGGCTCTCGGCACTCACTCACGATTTAGGACATCTTCCTTTTTCACATGTTGCTGAAAAATATGTCTTAGGAAAAGAGGGACATGAAAAGTATACCCTTGAAATCATTAAAAGCTCTCATCTGAAATCTATATGGGAAATGCTGGGAAATGCGAACGCTATGACCGACGTTGTCAAAATGGCAATTGGTGAGAAAAAACTTAAACAATTATGTCCGGAGATTCATTTTACACCCATTGAGAAAGTTCTCTCTGAAATTGTCACAGCTGATTTTTTTGGTGCAGATCGGATTGATTACCTTTTACGAGATGCGCATAGCACCGGAGTTTCTCATGGCCTTTTTGATTATCATCAACTCATCGAAATGCTTTGCATTTTACCGCAAGAGGGGGGCGGTTTTGATTTGGGAATTGAGGAAAATGGGGTAGAGTCTTGTGAAGCCTTATTGCTCGCACGTCATTTTATGCATAAGCGAGTTTATCAATACCCCTCTGTAAAAGCATACGCTTATCATTTAGCGCAATGCATGAAAAGCCTTAAGTTTGGCTCAATTGATGAGTATCTCGAGCTTACCGACAATGAAATCATTGTTGATGTCAAAAAAGCAATAAAAACAAATCGACATGCATTTGCCCTTTTTAGCAGAAAAGAACGATTTAAAGCTCTTCCCCTTTCAAAAGAGGTTAACGAAGAAAAGTTGAAAGAAATTAAAAAAAGTTTAAACATTCCGGATGATGGTATTGGCTGGGAGCTTTCAGATCGGAAAAAAGAACTGCTTCGTCTCTCCTTTCCTGTATTGAAAAAAAACCAAACTATCGTTGACGCAAATGCATGTTCTGAAATTTTAATTCCTTTAGATTCAGCGAGTTGGGTATATATTGCACCTGAGTATGAGAACACTCTTCACAAATCTTTAGACAGTCGTTATAATTAGGGGATGTTCTTCCAAAAAATCAAAGAGCTGTCAGGATTCAATTTTTTTATACTTTGTGCGATGGCATGCGGTTTTTTTATTTCCGCAGACTATTCCATCATTCGTCCTGTCAGCAACTCCCTTTTTATCCATTTTTACGGCTCAGGGTACTTTCCCTACGCTTGGTTAAGCGGTCTTCCGTTTAGCTTCCTCGCGGTTGCACTTTATAATCGTTATCTTGCGCGTGTTGGTTGCGCGCGAATGTTTGCTTTTATCGCCTCCTCCGTTGTTGCTGTCAATTTAGTCACAGCCCTATGGGTCAATCAGGCACCATGGCTTTCTTTTGTTTTCTATGTCTGGAAAGAAGTGTATATCATGTTGATGTTCCAGCAGCTTTGGTCAGTGATCCATTCTACGGTCAACAAAGAAAAAGCAAAATTTCTCTACGGTCTTCTTTTTGGATTTGGAGCTCTAGGTGGCGTCGTTGGAAGCTTTGTCCCAGGTTTTTTTGCAGTAAAAATGGGATCAGAGAGTTTAATTTTTGCAACACTTCCGCTCTATCTTTTGCTTTCGATCTCTTTTATGTTTTTGCTTAAAAAAGCCAAAACCGTGACTTTTGAGAAAAAAGGAGATTTCTTTGAAGGAATTAAGCTCATCGGCAGCTCGCGCGCCCTTCTTTTTATTTTAGCAATTGTTGTTTTGATGCAATTTTGTTCCACTCTTATCGATTATCAGTTTCAACTAGGTCTTGAATCAACAATTCCTGATAAAGACTGTAGAACAGAATATGCAGGCCGCCTTTTTAGTATCATTCATGCAGCAACCCTTTGCTTACAATTTTTGGGGACCTATCTTCTTGTCCAAATTTTAGGACTTCGCACCTCTCATTTTTTAGTGCCTTTTCTTTTAGCTGCAAGCAATTTCGGGTACCTATTGTTTCCCATATTTGGGATGATCTCATTTTCTTATATTCTAATTAAATCGTTTGACTTCTCTTTTTTTGTCATAGTAAAAGAGATGCTTTATATCCCAATGAAACCTGAAGAAAAATTTCATGCAAAGGCTGTCATCGACGTTTTTGCTTATAGGAGTGCCAAAGCTTTGGCCTCATGTTTGATTTTATTCATTAACCCCAATTTTTTAACCTGGGCTAATATCTCCCTTTTTGTTATCTGGTGTATTATTGTGGTCAAATACTTTAAAGAAAAAACCCAGGAAACAGTTTCGGTTTATGAAACAACAGAATCCTCCTCCTAGAGGTGAACATATCCTCAATAATCCCTTACTCAATAAGGGAAGCGCATTTACGCAGAAAGAACGAGATGCTTTAGCTCTAAATGGTCATTTACCATACGCTGCTTCAACAATTGAGCAACAAGTAGAACGCAGATATCAAAATTTTCGCAGTCAACCCGATGATTTATCCAAACACGTATTCCTAAGTGCGCTGCAAAATAGAAATGAAACCCTTTTTTATCGCTTAGTTCTCGAACATATCAATGAAATGCTTCCTCTAATTTATACACCAACTGTTGGTCAAGCATCAAAAGAGTACAGCTATCTGTATCAAGAGCCTCGTGGATTATACCTATCTTTCCCTCTAAAAGAGCGGATAGAAGAAATGGTTGCCAATATTGAACAAGACAAAATCGATGTGATCGTTGTCACCGATGGAGAAAGAATCCTTGGATTAGGTGATTTGGGAATCGGAGGAATGGCAATTCCTGTTGGAAAACTTGCACTCTATACTTTATTTGGAGGTATACATCCCGCACGTGTTCTACCCGTTCACCTTGATGTTGGAACAAATAACAAAGAGCTCCTCAATGACCCTCTTTATTTAGGATGGCGCCATGAAAGAATTCGTGGCAAAGAGTATGATGAGTTTGTCGATTCTTTTGTGAAAACAATCAAAAAACGCTATCCAAAAGTGCTTTTACAATGGGAAGACTTTGCCGGTATGCACGCAAGACCACTTCTTGAACGCTACCGCGATCAGATTTGCTCTTTTAATGATGACATTCAGGGAACCGCGGCTGTTGCGCTTAGCGCCATTTTGAGTGCAGTGCATATTTCCAAAGAAAAGTTGCAAAATCAAAAGATTGTTCTTCTAGGGGCCGGTGCTGCAGGCATGGGGATTTGCAATGAGCTTTTAAGAGCCCTTATCAACGAAGGCATGAGTGAAGAAGAAGCGATTAAAAACTTTTATCTTGTAGACCGCCATGGACTCATTCATAAAGGCCTTGAAACGACAGAAGAGCACCAAAAGAAATTTGCAAGAGATCAAAACGAGATCGCAAAATGGAAAGTAGCAGATCCTGCACACATCACACTTTTAGATCTCGTACAAAACGTCCATCCTACGATCCTGATCGGTGTTTCCACACAACCTGGAGCCTTCACTGAAGAGATCATCACAACAATGGCACGTCATGTAGAACGTCCTGTGATCTTTCCCTTATCGAATCCCACGTCTCGCTGTGAAGCCAATCCGCATGATTTAATTCGCTGGACGAAGGGTAAAGCAATCATTGCAACGGGAAGCCCTTTTGAGCCGATTCTTTACGACAATCACCTCATTCATATCGCTCAATGCAATAACGTCTATATTTTCCCCGGCGTTGGACTTGGAACGATCGCATCAAAAGCTAGAAAAGTCAGCGATAAGATGTTTCTTGCAGCAGCAAAAGTACTAAGTGAACATTCACCTATGTTACGCGATCCAAATGCGATGCTCTTTCCTAGTTTTGAGCACTTGCGACCTATTTGTCGCTCCATTGCCATTGCCGTCGGCCTTGCCGCCCAAAAAGAACAGCTCGCCCCTCCAACATCCCTCAAAGAACTGGAAGCCAATATCGACGCCGCCATCTGGGTTCCCGCTTATACAGAAAGTACTTGAAGAGCCTTTTCGTAATTGGGTTCTTGGGAAATTTCTTTGCAAAGCTCCGTATAAATTACCTTATTATTCTCATCAAGGATGACAATGGCTCTAGCACAAATCCCAGCCAGGGGACCATCTATGAGCAAAACTCCATAATCCTTTGCAAAGTCTTTTGAGCGCATCATGGAAAGAGTTATAACTTCTTTGATATTCTCAGCGCCACAAAATCTTTTTTGAGCGAACGGGAGATCTGCTGAAATCACTAAGACCACGGTACCCGGAAGATTTTTTGCAGATTCATTAAATTTTTTCGTCGAAAGGGAACAGACCGCTGTATCTATGCTTGGCACAATCGAGAGGATTTTGCGTTTGCCTGCATAGTCCTTTAAGCTGTGATTTTTAAGCTCAGCGTCGACGAGGATAAAATCAGGCGCTGAAGTGCTTAGAGCCGGCAAATCGCCGTTTGTCGTCACAGGGTTTCCCATAAGTAAAGTTTTTGCCATAAAGAAAATCTCCTTTTCCAGTCGACTATAACTCTTTGATCTTCAACAATCAACATGAATTTTTCTGGAGTAGTTTTAAAGATTATGTTAAAATATGTTAAAAAATTAACTTGCAAGAAATTAAGAGAGTTAGTATAATTTCATCTTTAAAAGGAAAATTATGAAAGAAAAGAAAAAACAGTCATCTTCATCGATTAATGCCGCTGAGAGAGTGCGTAAGCTGTTTCCTAAAGGGAACCAGAATTTTTTTTACACGCTCGCTCAACAACTCCCCCTTCACAGCTACGATCGCCTTATTATTCCCAAAATTCCTTCAGGCAGCCGAAGTCTTGCATTTTATGGGCGAAACTTAAAAAACACGTCAAAAAAAGAGCGTAATTGGAATTCTAAGCAAAAAGCGGGAGAGGGTAGAGCTCTTACGCCATCGGGGACCCCTCCAAAACAAGACATGTTAAATCCCAATCGAGTCAAGCTCTGCAAGCTTAAAGAGCACCACTTAGCTTCAAAAAAATTGAAGATGATCTCTTTACAAAAACAAGTGATCGATCATTTGAAAAACAAGTTTACAATTCTCAACGAAAAGGCGTCTGAAGAATTTGTGAAAGATGAGCGCATGGAGTATTGGGAAGATCTAATTCAAAGAAAAGAAGAACGCCATTTCAATATCGGTCGAGTCATCAAGTATCTTTGCGATTAATTATACCCCGAATTGTGACCTATTTGCAGCAACCCACTTTTTTAACAAACAGCTACAAGTTGAATGACGAGTTCAAC
>DAHVFY010000004.1:0-13330 GCA_027316765.1 Parachlamydiales bacterium
TGCAAGAGCTACTCCCGAGATATAAAACATCTCATAGCCGGCATGTAAACTTGCGTGTTTCCAGAAATTCCACGATAACATTGCAGAAAGATCGATAAAAAGAGCGATGCTAAAATCGTGCGTTTTCCCGCCACGGAATTTGTTTGCATCATTTTTTACAGAAGCTGTCTGTTGTTGATAGTCAACAAGCCCCCCAATCTTACCAGTAAAATCCCAGCTCCACTGCCTATACGGATTCACTTGAATATTAAGCCCCACTTGCGGACCTGGAAGATAGTTTCTGCTCTCAATTGCATAGATGCTCTTTTGATCGAGAAGGATTTTTTTAAACGTGACATGACTTTTCTCATCGAGTTGTACATACCGCACACCTGCAAGCCAAGAAAAAGAGAAGTAATCCACACGACGAGGTGTTACATGACGCCAATAGTTTAAGTCCGCCGTCCAGAATTGAGATTTATATTCCCCCCATGCCTCATCAGCCAAAGAAAATGCGAGGAGCATCGCAGGATTTCCATCCTTTTTAAAAGGATAGCTAAGTTTAAGCGGATGACCACTCACCTTTATTTTAGAGTGCCATTCGTTAAGAAAAAGATAACTTCCTTCAATACTACATCGACGCTGCTTATAGATAGCGCCCACACGAAAACCTGGCTCCCAATCAAAAGCATGCAAAAGGTTGCGCGTACCCAGTTTAGGCTCTGTATAGAAATTATCAAACGTCTCGCTATACTTTTTCTCTCTAACAAGAGTCTTACCATGAAGCTCTCCTCGCTCCATGTAGACAAAATCACCATAGAACGTCCAGTGGTTATTCAAGCTCCAATCATCGGCAGCGTACAAAGATGCGGTTAAAAAAAGTCCGAGGGGAATTATTTTGTGTTTCATAAAATTATACCCAAGTAAGTTCAAGGATCGAATTTTAAAAAAGCTAGGGGAGTTAAAAACCAATTCTTGAATTTACTTGGGTACAGATTAGGCGAGAAGTTAAAATTTAAGCAAGCTCTTCCTGTTTACGAAATTGCTGCTCAAGCGTTAAAAGAGTACGCCTCAAAGCGCTTTCAGCGTCTAAACCGGCATCCTCTGCCCTTAAGACAAGATTGAGCATCTCACGACCCACTTCTTCCTCAGTCAATGCTTCCTTACTTGACTCTGCAAGCAAATCAGATTGTGCTCGTCGTATCTTTCTCAGAACTTTTTGCGCTTTAAAAAGTGTCGGCAAATTCTTTGGAATACCATCAAGCACGCTTAGCCGTTCTTCTTTTCCTTTCTCTTCTTTTTTTATTTTTTCCCAGCGATGAATGATTTCATCGACATGCTCCACCTTCACATCGGCAAACACATGAGGATGACGACGGATCAGCTTTTCACGCACAGAATCAAGCACATCATCCATCGTAAAACGCCCTTCCTTCTCAGCAATCTTCGCATAGAAGACAACTGTATATAAAAGATCTCCAAGCTCCTCAACAATCTTCTCGTCATCATTAGCATCGACAGCTTCTATCACCTCATACGCTTCCTCGATCACATAAGGCTGCAACGAAAGAAATGTTTGCGTATGGTCCCATGGACACCCGCCCGGGCCATTTAACCTAGTTGCAACCTCCATAAGCGCTTGAAATTTATTCATTTTATTCCTCCAATTCATGTAAGATATCTAGCATGATAGAAAAGCACTTTACTGTCACGACCTACGTAATCGATGAAAAAAAAGCCCTTCTTATTTTTCATCCAAAACACAACAGATGGCTACCCCCGGGCGGCCATCTAGAACCAAACGAAACACCTCCAGAATGTGCCAAACGCGAGGTTCTCGAAGAGACAGGCCTTGAAGTTGAACTAATTCCTCAAGAAAATCTTTGGATTGCCGAGGGGAATGCCACAAGCTTTGAGAGACCCTACTTCTGCCTTCTTTGCAATGTTCCACCTCACAACGCCAATCCCGCCCACCAACATATAGACCTCATTTACCTCGCTCGGCCGACAGGAAAAGGCGCTCTCCACAACACCTACTCGGCACGTTGGTTCACGTTTGATGATCTTCTTCGTCTTAAAATCGATATCGAAATCTTCAGCGACACTCATCAGATGATTCAACACCTATTGTCTTAATCAATTGCTCTACATTAAGAGCGCGGATGCAAGCACCAGTTCGGCAAGTGCGCAAAACAGGACAACGATGAGCAAATGTGCGATTATAGGGACAAACCCCTTGAAAAGAACGATGGTGATCTCCAAGAGGCTTATAAATACAGCTCTTAGAAGGGCCAAAAATGCTGAAGCTTGGAGTATTTGTCGTTCCACATAAATGCAAAGCAGCAGAATCCATAGCGATTACAAGAGAAACCTGGCGCATAAGTGCCTGCCAAACAGGAAGAGTCAGCCCTCCAAGCACTGCACTTCTTTCTGGAAAGGCAGAGTGCAGATCTCGTGCAACCCTCTCCTCGTGAGCCCCCCCATAGACAAAAAGGAAATAAGGGTCTTTTTCCTTCGCAATCGTCTTTAAATAAAGAATAAGAGTTTCTTCTGGAAGCTGTTTATTCCGCCATTTTGAGCCAAAGCAGACCATATAAACAAGGCCCGTTAAACCTTTTGTTAACTCTTGAACCTTTTCTTCCTCCTCCACCTCAAGTTTTAGAGCGACGGTCGTAGGCGTAAACGGTTTTTTATCTCCAAAATGATCTTGTACAACTTTCAAATAACGAAGACGCACATTAATTCCTTCTGGCACTTCATATTTTTTACTCGTTGCTAGAAGATTCATCTTTTCAGAAACAGAACGATAGCCAAATCCCACTTTTTCTTTGGCACGCGCCATTACTGTGATACATCCTGACTTACTATTACCCTGAAGATCAAACAAAACATCATACTCCACTCTACGCAATTGCCTTAAAAATGAGACAACTTCCTTGCGTCTTTCAGAGTTCCATAACACCCCGCGCCAACTCTTTGTATCTACAGGGATTACCTCATCAACGCAAGGATGAGCATATACAAGAGAAGCACACCTTTTTTCGACAACCCAATGAATAGACGCCGTCGGATACCGAAGACGCAAATATTCAACGACGGGAAATGTCTGTACAATATCCCCAATAGCTGACGTTTTAACAATAAGAATTTTCATGACGGACAGCAGTGTATCACCTCATTTGCATTATGCACAAGAAAGCTATACTCAAACAACTTTTTATCCAAAAGACCGAGTTTTCTCGCTTCCCTTGGATACCCATTTGGGCTCTGTAATCTCAATTTTATGAACTGACGAGGGTTTTAGAAGAACTCTAATGAAAAATATTTTTTTAAAAACTGCAGCCGATTGCGGTTTGAAATCCTAAACAACAAAATGCATTTTAAGAGCTTTTAGGGCGGACTGGAAGTCTTGAGGGATGGGAGCTGTAATGGAGACCAGCTTTTGGGTGGTAGGATGAGTAAAAGAAAGACGGAAAGCGTGCAAAAGATGCCTTTGGGGGCGCAGGGAACACTTGAATTGCTTGCCGTATTGAAAATCGCCGAGGATTGGATGTCCAATGGAGCTTAAGTGAACACGCAGTTGATGCGTACGTCCTGTTTTTGGAATACATAAAAGAAGGGATGCAGAGCCTTGTTTGTCTAAGCAGGTCCAAAATGTGAGCGCCTCAAGCCCCTTCTCTCCTGGTTTAGCAACCCCCCAAACTGTCTGTCCCTCAAAGCCAAATTTCTTCTTAAGAAAATAATCAATCTTTCCCGAAGACGCATACATCAGGCCATCAACGAGTGCCAGGTATTCTTTATGCACTTCTTTTTGCGAAAAAAGATGAATCATTTTCTTAGCAATCGCTGGATTTTTTGCCAGGATAAGCGCTCCTGTCGTCTCTTTGTCGAGCCGATGAAGGGGAGGAAATGGAAAGGCTTTAGGTTCTGAAACAACCCCTACCGGTTTGTTACAAATGAGAAGATCTTCGTCTTCATAAAGAATCTCTAGGTTTTTTTGAAGAAAAGGAGGTTCTTTTGTTTTGAATCTGATTACGATTTTGTCCCCTTTCGACACAACATGAGAAGAGAAAATTTCTACTCGTTGGTTAATTGTACAACATTTACCATCAATAGCTCTTTTAATTGCCTTTGTGGAAAATGTTTCCGGTATCTTTGTCCGTAAAAATGCAAGAAGTCCCACCCCTTGCTCTTGAGATGAGACCTCAAATTGGTAGATTTGATTATCCATTGTTTTCTAGATAATCAATAAGAAGCCGCACTCCAACACCTGTTGCATGAGTCGGCTGATAATGTTTTAACTCTGCAGGATAAGCGGTTCCTGCAATATCCAGGTGTGCCCAAGGTGTTTTTTTGACAAATTCTTTTAAAAAGATAGCGGCTGTAATCGACCCCGCCTTGCGTCCTCCCGCATTTTTAATGTCAGCAATAGAGGATTTAAGAAGATCTCTATATTCCTGATAAACAGGAAGGCGCCACAACCGTTCATGCGTTCTCTCTCCAGATTCCCTTAGAGCATCCGCTAGAGGGTCATCATTAGAGAAAAGACCTGTGATCTCTTCTCCTAATGCGATCACAATAGCACCTGTCAAAGTCGCAAGATCAATCATGCATGAGGGTTTAAGATGCTCTTCTGTATAAGCAAGAGCATCTGCAAGAACAAGCCTGCCTTCTGCATCAGTATTGTCGATCTCAACAGATGTGCCAAGATAGCTAATATAGACATCTCCTGGCTTATAAGCGTCCGCGCTAATGGCATTTTCTGTAGCAGCAATTACGCCCACAATATTTGTTTTAAGATCAAGAGCCGCAGCTGCTCGAAGGGTTCCCAACACCGCAGCTGCACCTGCCATATCACACTTCATTGTTTCCATTGCACCCGTTGGCTTGATATTTAAGCCACCCGTATCATAAGTGATTCCCTTTCCGACAAAGGCTGATCTTTTCTTAGAAGAGGGATTACCTTGATATTCGATAACAATAAAAGCGGGATCGTGTCGTGAAGCGCGGCTGACGGCAAGAAGAAGACCCATTTTATGCTTTTCAATCTCTTTCTTACCAAAAACTGTCACCTTCACCTTGGAGAATTCTTTTTCTAAATCTTTTGCGCACTTTGCTAAAGCCTGAGGTGTGATCTCATCTGCATTGCTATTTACAAGATCTCTTGCAAAATTGACAGCAGAAGAAATCGTGCTGATCCGCTTACAAAGAGCCAACCCTTTCTGATCAATGCCTAATAAAGCAATCTTCGTTAAGAGAGAAGCTGGCTCTTTCTTCATCTTGCTAAATGCATAATTAGCAAGTGAAAGCCCTTCACATACACCCTCAAGAATTCCCTTAACTTCGGGAACCACAACATTAATTTCTTTCCATTTGTTTTTAAGAGAAGTCTTTACAACAGCAGCATAAGCTCGCCTACATACTTCTAAAGAAATGTTATCCTTATTGCCAAGGCCTACAAGGAGGACGCGTTTTTCTAATTTTCCTTTTGTTGGATAAAGAAGCATAACTTCAGCTTCCTCTCCCTTAAAATCACCGGCAGCGATAGGTGCTTTTGCAGCATCATCAAAATCCTTAAAAGCGGAAGCTTTTTCCGCTTGCGACTTTCCTTTCCAATAAGGAAGGACAATAAGATCCGCGTCTTTACGCTCTTTAGAAAAAAGCATCATTTTTCCTTTTAAAAGGGGATTTCATCTTCAGAAAACGTCGAGGAGGTTCTCCCCTGTCCATACGCAGTTTCAGGAGGTGCACCTGCAAATGCTGGCTCTTGATGAGAGGACGCTGATTTAACATCGCTACCTGGCTGATCAGGACGACCAAATGGGCTGAAAAGAAGATCAGATGCTGTTAAGCTCATAGAAACTTGAGGACGCCCTTCTCTATCTGTAAAAATTTCAGGCTTGTTCATTTCCCCTACAGCAATGACGGGACTTCCCTTTTTTAGGTAAGGCATCATTTTATCAAACTGTTCCCCCCAAATCGTCACACGCCACCAAATGGTTTCATCTTTACCGCTTCTGCGCACACGCGCTGCAACCCGCAATGTTGTCACTTTTTGTCCTGAAGAAGTAAAACGCACTTCGGGATCTGCACCTAGGTGCCCTGCAATCGTCGTCTGATTCATCCTGCCCTCCGGCTTAAGTCATTTAATAAAAACTATGCGAATTATTTCCAACTTGCGCTAAAATTGCAAGCTTAATTGGAGACAAGCTATGCACAAAAAGATTGAAACGAATCAAGCACCTAAAGCCATCGGACCTTACTCGCAAGCGATCCTTGCAGATGACCTTCTCTTTATTTCAGGACAACTCCCTGTTGATCCTTTAACAGGAATGCTTGTTACCGATGAAATCACAATCCAAACAAAACAAGTTCTGGATAATATCGAAGCCATTTTAATTGCGGCTGGATTCACTTTAAAAAATATTGTAAAAACAGAAGTTTACATGCAAGATCTGACAGAATTTACGCAAATGAACACAATTTATTCTGAAAGATTTTGTTTTGAAATTAAACCTGCAAGACAAGCAATGCAAGTTGCTAAACTTCCACTTAATGCGCGTATTGAAATTTCTTGTATTGCAAAAAAAATCGACAAAAGTTAGATATGAAATTACCTATAAAAAATTTTATAACTAGAAACTATGTCGGGAACAACAACTCCGCACTCTTTCTCTGACAATTTTTGGTCAGAATCTTCTAAAGCAAAAGCTGCGGTTATCAATAAAAAGAAGGACCATTTTAAAGATGTTCTCTTTTCTATTGATGAAACTCCCGACTTTCACGATCCCTATTCAGATTTGAATTTATTTCTATCTCAAATGATTAAGCAAGAGTTACTCCATTGCGATAATTCAAAAAAATGGTCACTAAAATTACAAGAAGATTTACTCAAAAGAATTACTCCTGAATTTCAAAAAAAATTCCCTCACTATCGCCTAGGTGTTTCCGCTCTTAAAAAAACTTGGGAAAAAGTTTCCTACTTTTCAGAAGCATTCCAAAATCAAAAAGGCGCCATTACACAAGATGGAAAATTAAACATCCATTTCTTCATTAAGGAAAATCTCAAACAACTCTCAACTTATAAACCAAGTTCTGCTCTACCCGCTTATCACTACGCTCACCAACTTGCTGTGAAAATGAGCGAATGTATTGCTGCTATCGACGGAACAAGACCAAAGCTTGATCAATTAACAAAAACTGTATGGGCAGTCCAAAGACATTTAATTGCTTCTTTGAATTCTAAGGATGGAAAAAATCCTTACGAAGACTATGACAGAGTGGACAAGTTAATTGTAAAAGCAATGCTAGAAATTACAGCTCACAATCCTCAAATTAACCAAAGCGAATTAGAACATCAAGTACGAGAAAATCTACACACTTTACAAGACATTCCAAGCTTTGCATCACTAGATAAAATCACATGCAATATCTCTTCCCTTCTCGCTGAAAAACTCTATCCTTTATGCGCTTTTCACACAGCCTTTCCCGCAGAACAAAAAAGAGCAATTCATAATTTTATCAGAAGACAAATTCAACTTTGCAAAGAATCGAGCACATACCACTCGTTTTCTGATCTCGTAAGACGCATACTTGCATTATACATGTTAGCAAGTAACCTGCCAAAAAACCTTTCAGACGAGGAAATTTCGGAAGCAATCGGCGCAAGCTATCCTGTGCTTCAACAAGAAAAAATCACTCTACCACAATCAGTATACGCCTTCATTGCGGCAGAGAGTGTCCTGATGAAGAACGATCAATTTTGCCACTCTGTTAGTTACGTAAAAGAAACGATCAAAGAAGCGTACGCAGAAACTCGCTTTCTTCCAGAGCTTAAAGGAAAAGAGACTGAAATATTAGAAATTGTCATCTGGAAACTATTAAACGAACAAGAAGGATTACTAGAAAAGCTTCCCTATAAAATAGGTCAAAAAATTGAAGAAGAAATTGCAAATATCTTAATAGAAAATCCCTGTCAAAATTTTTCAGGAATTGCATCTCTTACAACACAAGCTTTCAAAAAAGCCAAAGAAGTTTCTCTTCAAAAAAATTGGCCCGACATTGAAAGAAAAATTCACATGTGGACAATTCAAGGGGATTTAATCTGTTATTTCTTGCGAATCAATCCAGACACCCCCATTTTGCGTCTTATCAAAGAGATATGGGATGAGAAAGAATCCCATGAGTGCCAAGTCAGCAAGGTCGCCCAAAACTACCTTAAAATTTATCCGCAACTCACGCCATACACTCCACAAGTGCTACTTCAAATATGGATTATTTATAAACACACCTGGTATGCTCTAATGGCAAAGCCCGATGAAACCTCTTTTGATCGATTTTTAAAATGGCATGCCAAAACACTGATTTCGAAGAATAAAACAGAGATTCAAACTCTGGATGAACTTGAAGAAATCTGTAAAAAGTGTTTACCTCTCATCCCTTTTCATCGCCAACACACTACGACCCTGATTGCTACCAAACCTTGTTTGAGACTCGTTTGAGCATGCTATCTACTGCCTACAGAATTATACCGAATGTGCTTCACCAGCTAGGAAGATTGGGCAATTGCCTAACAACCTTACTACGCTCATACTCTTCTAGAGGCAATTGAACCAAGTGAGGACGATCATCCTGATTCAGCCATGACACCACATCACATAGCGCTTTTTCATCCATTGCAGTACATCCTTGCGTTCCCTCCCCCATTCCTCTCCAGATATGCATAAAAATAGCAGAGCCTTTTCCAGTTTCAACCGGAGAATCGTTATGCCTAACAACAATGCCCAAAGCATATAAAGGACCTACTTCCCACATCTTCTCCGAACTTGTCCAGTCAGGAGAAGAAACGGCGTTTCGATGTACAAATTGATTATAGTAGATGGAGTGCGGATCATCCACACACTCAAGATCTTCTGTAATTACTATAAAAGGAAAATTTCTTGCATAAGATCGATGCAATGCATCGCCAAAAGCTGAGCCTAACAAAAAAACGCCTGCAGGAGATTTGCTATCGCCCTCCTGTTTAAATACTCCTGCTTCACCTACAAAATTCTCAATCCCTCTTCCCCAGGCCATTCCCTTCTTGCCACGCGTAACAGAGATTGCAGATCCAAAAAGCTTCCAATCCTCGTTAGAATGCGCACGCTCAAAACAATATAACAATCCATCTACAGCATCCCAATGAGAAGAGATCACTACAAGAAGCTGCAAGTTATTTAGCCTTTTTTTCAAAATGCTTCAGAAGCAGATGTTTCTCTTCACGGAAAGAATAAACAGCAACAAGACGTGCTACAAGAATTGCCAAATAAAAATGTCCGATAACCCCTTCAAGAACAGAAAAAGTCTGGGCATAATAGGCAAGTGGAACGACATCCCCATAACCAATAGAAAGAAGGGTCACAAAACTAAAATAGACCATTTCATTAAGATAAACGTTGTGAGGGAACATCACATTGATTGTATGAGAATAATAAAAGGCTTCTGTGTTAAGAAGTTCAATATTCGTATAGAGTAGAGAAAAAAAGAATCCAATCATTAAATAGACGCAGATAGCACCTCTTAATGTTTCAACGGTCACCTTTGCGCGAACTATCACGATATGAAGGATCGAACAGGTACAAACAACTAAAAAAAGCATAGCTAAGCCGTGACCTGAAATGATGAGCCATTTGTATGGATAAAAAAAAGTCAACCAATTGCACAAAAGTGCTGGAATTCCCGTAAGTGTTGCTATGACTTTCACAAAATGAGAGTGATGACAATTAAAAATTGCAGAAAATAAAACACCGGCAAAACAAAATTGCCATATCAAATGAAGAATGATTCCTTCTTCTACGGGGCGAAAAATAAAAAGTAGGAGCAAAAAAACCATCAACTGAGAAAACTGCCCCGAAACAGATTTAATAATCCGCTTTGATAAACTTATTTTCTTTTCCATGAAACCATCCTGATCACGTTATAATCTTTTTTTATTTGCGCGCCAAGAGAAAAACTCCGAGTAAAATAAATGGAATGCTCAAGTATTGTCCCATGTCAAGAAAAGCATTTGATGCAAAAAGAACACTTGACTCCTCTTTCAAAAACTCGATAAAAAAACGAAATGTAAAGACAAAGACCAAAAAAAGACCGCATAACTTCCCCTCTTTTCGAACGAACAAAGAGTTGCGCCATAAATAAAAGAAAAGGAAAAAAAGAAGAAAATAGTAAAAAGCCTCATAGAGCTGTACAGGATGACGAGGCATTGGAACACTTCCGTCAGCAGGATGTCCAAAAACAACTCCCCAGGGAAGATTTGTCACCTTTCCAAGAATTTCCTGATTAACAAAATTACCAATTCGTATGAAGCCGCATACAATCCCAGCCGGCATAGCGACAAGATCAATTGAGTGAAGCCACGTTATTTTTTTCTCTCTTCTCGAAAAAAGATAAAGAGCAATTAAAATACCGGCAGCACCTCCATGACTTGCAAGTCCTCCTTCCCACACTGTAAAAATCAAACTGGGATTATAAAATACCTGTTTCCACTCCTGATAAAAAAGAAGATCTCCTAACCGAGCGCCAATAATCGTTCCTAAAATCACGTAAAACGTCAATTTTTCTGCAATGCGTTTGGCATCAGCCTTTCCCGCTTCTTGACGTAACATCCAAAGTAATACCCAATAGGCTAGAAAAAAACCGAGGGCAAACAAAAGGCCATACCATAAAATGGGACGACCGAGCAGAGGAATAGAAAACTTAAAAACAAATGGGGAAGGATCCCAAAAAAGCCAACCGATCATGTATATTCTTTATTAAATGTCAGTGCAGAGCGAAAAAAGCCCATCGCTCCATTCATAAGAGCTGAGCCGATTGCAATGTCAACGGTTCCTCGAACATCTCCGGGAATGTTTAAAAAATTTAACGCCAATCCCATCCCCATCATCAACACCATTAAAGCATAGTAGCGTTTATCATAAATTTGAGAAATTTTCAAGGGAGTGGAAAGAGAAGCTATCCTATTTACAACTTTTTTTACAGCTTTCATTAGCACAAAGCGTCCCTTCATAAAACCTGCAAATAACCCAAGCGCAATTAAAAAAACAATTGCCTGATCGCGAGTGCCCACATATGGAGTCAGATTTTCCAACATCTTACAACCTGGCTCAGCATAAACAACAAAACGCAACCCCTTAACAAGCAACATCACCCCAATGCCAAGCCACAACAACCCCGATAAAACGACTAAACCAATATGTTTTGCTCTCATTTTTCCTCCTATGTTTCAAAACAGGATAACATAAGTTGGGTTATTACATAAGCGTATCGACAAAAAAGCAGACCGAAGACTAGAATTGGCTCTAGAACCTATCCTAAATATCTAAAATTTGATTTTTTAAATATTTTGGATGGAATCCATCTTCGAACTGTATACAAGGGTTTGGTATGAATATTTCTCTTGCCTTTCTGAGAATTTTTTTTCTCATCCTCAGTATCTTCCTCATGACAACTTATATGGCATCAAGCAATGCCGGCACCCCCACTGTCAACGTAATTATCGGCATTGTTTTAGGGCTGAGCTTTGGACTCTTATTAATCGGATTTGACTATATCTTCAAAAGATTCAATTTAAGATCATTTAATATCGCAGTCATTGGTCTATTCATAGGCTATTTAATGGGACAGGCGTTAGTCCTTATCTTCAATGCAGTTCTTGATATCAGCGCTCTATCCATCTCTATCCAACCTCAGACATTAGAAATTATTAAAATTGCAATCTTCCTGTTTGGAACTTACTTGGGAACCATCATGACACTGCGCTCTTCCGATGAGCTTTATATCAGTATTCCATTTGTCCGTTTCTCTCAAATGAGCCAAAAAAAGAAAGACTTGCTCGTCGACTCCTCCGTACTTGCAGATGCTCGAATTATTGATCTTGCAACAACTGGCTTACTCGATCATGAGCTAGTCATTCCCCGCTTCCTCGTAAAAGAACTCTATGTGCACTCAGAAATTGGCGATGAGCTCACAAAATCAAAAGCGCGCCGCAGTCTTGATATCTTAAAAAAACTAGAGCTCATCCCTCATCTAGAATTACGCTATAATGACACCGACTTCCCCGATGTAAAAGATATGCAAGGCAAGCTCATTCGCCTTGCGAGACTTTTAGATGCCAACATCTTGACAGCAGATATTAGTCGCGTTCAAATTTCTTCGATTGAAGGGATTACAATCGTTAACATTCATGCTCTTTCAAATGCTCTAAAGCCGCTAATGCAAATGGGTGAATTAATCAAAATCAAAATCCAACGCTATGGAAAAGAACCCCGTCAAGGCGTAGGATATCTTGAAGATGGCACAATGGTTGTTGTTAATGGTGGCGGCAATTACATAGGAGACCTCATTGATGCGCAAGTGCTCTCTGTGAAACATACAACATCCGGCAGAATGATTTTCTGTAATGCGCTCGATGACGAGTCGCTAAATCACTCCTTTGAAGAAGATACAAACCACGATGAAAGATGATTTTAGGCCTAGGTAACGACATTATTGAAATCAAGCGGATCCGCAAAAGCGTTGATCGCCATGGCTACCGCCTTATTTCACGCCTTTTTACGACAAAAGAGCAGGATTATTGTTTTAAATATAAAGATCCTATTCCTCACTTTGCAGGGCGTTTTGCTGCAAAAGAAGCAATCGTCAAAGCTCTTGGGACGGGCTTTGGCGAGCATGCAGGCTGGCAAGATATTGAAATTTTAAATGATGAAAAAGGACGTCCTGTCGTCGAATTTTCAAATGCCTTAAATCAGCAATTTAACAATCCTCAAATCCTCATTTCTATCAGCCACTGCGAACTCTACGCTACAGCAACTGCCCTCTGGCAAAGCTCCTAAATCTAAATGCCGCTGCCGCTTTAGAAAAAAGAGAAGGGAAGGTTGTAGGTCAGGGCGAAGAAATTGACATACTCGGGGAAGCTATGAGCATATATGCGAAAGGCATAGGTAAAATTAAGAGAGCCCCACACATCAAAGAGATAACTATAACCGGCACCAAGATCAATGGATTGATGATGAATCTTAGCATAACCGTGAAAATGATCGACATTCACGGCGCGATCGGGACCAAAACCCCAATAGGAATTTAAGAAAACTTGATAACGATGACGATCCAAGTAATTACCTTGACAAGCAGCAAGAGCGCGCAGCCACAAAGAACCGTGATTGGCAATGCCTGCAGCAAAAAAAGCGAAAGTACGCAATCGCCAATACTGCATCCGGCTCCACTCTTTTCCAAGAGAGCCATTTAACTCAAAATTCACTTCGGAATGGTAGGGACAACTCACGTCGCGCAGGCTGTGATGTGAAACACCACGAAT
>DAHVFY010000004.1:13340-51372 GCA_027316765.1 Parachlamydiales bacterium
CACCGCCATTAGACTTATAGGATCTCCGCTAACATCATCTAGAAAAAGAAATCGAAACTGTCCTGCAAAGCTCCGAAATCCCCACGACTGCTTCGGAGTACTGGCAAATTCAATTTCCATTTCAAGATCAAAATTCTCTTCAGGGGGTACTTCTAAAGAAAAAACAAGCAGTTGATTATTCCAAGGATGCTTAATTGCTGGATGACCATTCTGAACATGACTGAAACGATAATACGTATAGTTACTATGAAGATTAAACTCCCAAACGTCGCCAAACCACGGAGCCACCTCTAAAGCTGAACAAAAAAGAGGAGACAAAAGTAGCAAATGACGCAAAAGCCTCATTAATGATGCCCCTTCATAGAGAGAAATCGTTCAGCATCCAAAGCTGCCATGCACCCAGAACCTGCCGCACTTACCGCTTGTCTATACACATGATCTTGAACATCTCCAGCAGCAAACACACCTTCAACACTTGTTAAGGTAGTCCCCGGTCGAACTTTAATATATCTATTTTCTTCAAGCTCCAGTTGATCGCCAAGAAATCCTGTATTTGGATCGTGACCGATGGCGAAAAAGACACCCCCTGCTTCGCGAGACTCCAATTTATCTGTTTTGAGGTTTTTTAAAATCACAGAACGCACGACAGAATCGCCCTCAATTTTTTCAATAACGGTATCCCAAATGATCTCAATCTTAGGATGATTTTTCACTCTCTCACACATGATTTTGGAAGCCCGCAGTTCATTGCGACGATGCACAAGATAAACACGACTACCAAATTTAGTGAGAAAAATTGCTTCTTCAACAGCTGTATCGCCGCCGCCAATAACGAAAAGAGGTCTATTGCGAAAAATAGGCGCTGCTCCATCACACACCGCACAAGCAGTAACCCCTTTTTGCCAGAACTCCCCGTCGCGAGCACCGGGTATATCAAGCCTTCGAGCAGTAGCCCCCGTTGCAATGATGATTGCCGGCGCTTCAGCACTAACCCCACTACCTTTAACAAAAAAAAGTTCTTTCTTTAGGTCCACAGACACAACATCTTCGCTAAGCAATGTTGTTCCAAATTTCTCCGCTTGGCGACGAAACAGCGCCATCAGTTCAGGCCCTGCAATCCCATCGGGAAATCCCGGGTAATTCTCGACCTCCGTCGTCGTCATGAGCTGCCCACCTGGAGGACCTGAATAAAAGCCTTCAAACATGAGTGGTTCCAAATTCGCTCGAGCTGCATAAATTGCAGCAGTGTACCCTGCAGGACCAGATCCTATAATAATAATTTTACGCTTTTCCATTCCACTCCACAATTTTCAAAGAGATATACCACAAATTTCTGTTATACACAAAGGATATGAAAAATTTTGGCATCGAGAATTATCGCAGCTTCTCGAAGGAAAAATTGGTGAAAATAAATTCAGAGAAAGTTACACTCTCAGCAAAATTATGCGTAGCATCAAACTCAAAAATCTAACAAAATCAATCAATGGCGGCAAAATTGTCAGCAACATTGATCTAAACATCCCTGCGGGGAAGTTTTTTGCCTTGCTTGGGCCGAGCGGATGCGGAAAAACAACACTCCTAAGATTGATCGCCGGGCTAGAAAAAGCCAACTCTGGGCAAATTTTTCTAGGCAATGAAGAGATCACTCATCTACCGATCCATGAAAGACCTATTAACATTGTCTTTCAAAATTATGCCCTTTTCCCTCATCTCAATGTTTTTGAAAATATCGCTTACAGCCTAAAACTCAAAAAACTTCCTAGACAACTCATTGAGCAAAAAGTCCTACGTATCCTGGAAGCCTTCCATCTAGAAGATCATATTTATAAATTAACAACGCAACTTTCCGGTGGACAACAGCAACGAGTTGCTCTAGCAAGAGCTATTGTTAATGAACCCGCTGTTCTTCTCCTCGATGAACCTCTGGCAGCTCTAGACTTCAAACTACGAGAAAAAATGCTCATCGAGCTCATCGAGCTTCAAGATAAACTGCAAACAACGTTCATTTATGTTACGCACGATCAATTTGAAGCGCTGACCGTAGCGGATCAAATGGCAATCATGAATCATCGTGGAGAAATTGAACAGATTGGAACTCCCAAAGAAATCTACGAATTTCCTCTTACCTCTTTTGTTGCAAAATTTGTAGGAACAACCAATATCCTTAATGGACAGCTCTACGGCGTTGATACAGATCCTGAAATTGAAATCCCCGATCTAGGAAAATTTAAAATTACTATCCCTCAAAAAAAGGCGTGGATGAAAGAAGGATGTCGCATGATGATGAGCATCCGCCCTGAAAAAATCTTTATCAGTAAAAAAGAAGTTAAAAATTTCTCTAACTGCGTTCAAGGCACTGTCCACTCGATCGTCTACCACGGTAGATCCACTCAATATAATGTTGTCTTGAAAAATCAAATGAAAATACAAGTATTTGAGCAAAATGAAGAGCATTTCCCTCAAGAAGTTATTGATTACGACAACGATGTCTTTATCGCTTGGCAAAAAGAAAACGCTGTGATCTTGGAGAAATGAAGAAAAAAATACTTTCCCTCGACTTCCCTTTTTTTCTAGGCGTACCAGCTCTTATCTGGCAATTCCTATTCTTTTATGCGCCTCTACTCATCCTCGTGATCTCAAGTTTTCTTAAACTATCAGAAGAGGGATTCATTCAAGGCTTCACTTTAGAAAAAATCTATTTTTTTCTAAATCCAATTTACGGAAAAGTGATCCTAGCTTCTCTTTTACTTGCTTTGTGCAATGCGGTCATCTGCCTGCTTATTGCCTATCCTGTAGCCTACTTCATGGCAATTGCGGCAAAAAAATTCAGAAATCTGCTCCTTATCCTAATGATCGTCCCATTCTGGACAAATTTTCTTCTTCATGTCTACGCATGGTTTTTTGTTCTGGAAAGAGAAGGTTTTCTCAATACCTTGCTACAAACTCTAGGGCTTATCGGGCAACCTTTCCAACTGCTTAATTCTCTTTTTTCTATCATGATAATGATGGTCTACTACTACCTCCCCTTCATGGTTTTACCCCTTTATTCTTCTTTAGAAAGATTTGACTATAAATTAATCGAAGCCTCTCTTGACCTTGGTGCGACCTCCATGCAGACATTCCGAAGGATCATGCTTCCTTTAACTCTTCGTGGCGTACGCACCGGATTTTTTCTCGTTTTTATCCCCTCTTTTGGAGAGTTCGCCATTCCGGAATTGATGGGAGGAGACAAACAAATGTTTGTTGGCAGCGTTGTCTCTCATTACATTCTAGGTGAAGAGACGGGCTCGCTTGGCGCTGCGTTTACCGTTGTCAGTTGTCTTGCCCTCCTTGTTACAACTCTTTTTTTCTTTTGGCTGATCAGTCGTTTTCTTACACCTAAAACCCAATCTCCACAAACTGAATCTGGGGCAACCTAATGGGAAAACGTCTAAGCTTATTCATTTCTCTTGCTACCTACCTTTTTCTTTACGTCCCAATCATTGTCCTTCTTGTTTTCTCATTTAACACAGCAGCTTTTCCCTCTCCCTGGGAAGGATTCACGCTTAAATGGTACAAAGAGTTATTTAACTCCATTTACCTTTGGAATGCATTTTATACTTCTCTCATTGTAGCCATCTTTGCAACATCCATCAGCCTTGGCATGGGTATATTTCTTATTTTCTATGCCACTCAAGGAGGAAGAATCGGAAAATTTCTTGGACTATTTTACGGAAACCTCATCATTCCCGAAACCGTTCTTGCTGTGAGCTTACTTGGATTTTTTAGCCTCATTTCAATTCCTCTTGGAATCGGCACCCTAATTCTCGCACACAGCGTCCTAGGACTTGGTTTTGTTATCCCTATCATCTATGCCAGATACCTTGAACTCGACCCAAAATTAACAGAAGCCTCCCTGGTGATGGGCGCTACACCGATCCAAACATTTTTTAAGGTCACCTTACCTCTTTTGCGACCCTCTTTGATTGCAACAGCACTTCTTGTTTTTATTATCTCCTTCGATGACTTTATCCTTTCCTATTTTTGCGCAGGCAGCTCAGCACAAACACTCTCTCTTTATATCCTCTCGATGCTCCGCTCGGGCGTATCGCCCGTTGTCAATGCACTCTCCGCTTTGCTACTAGCTCTTAGTTTCCTCCTAGCATTCACATTTTTCTCCCTTAAAACACGTTCGAGGATCTTTTAAAATGCCTAAATTTTTTATCAGATCTTGTATTATCACCTTCTGGGTCCTCCTCATTTTTGGCATACTCTATTTTCCGAGATGGTCTCCAACTCCAACAGAAGAAAAAAGCATTAACATCTTTGCTTGGGGAGACATTTTTGATCCGGCAGTCATTGCAAAATTTGAAAAAAAATCAGGCATAAAAGTCCACCTCAACTACTATTCGTCGAACGAAGAACTCCTTGTAAAATTAAAAGCAACCGGAGGACTTGGATACGATCTCATTGTGCCCTCTGATTATGCAATAGGGCATCTCATCAAGGAAAATCTCCTTAAAAAGTTAGACCGCTCCAAACTCGATTTCTGGGAACATCTCAACCCTCTTCTTCTCAACCACTTTTTTGACCCGGACAATCAATACTCAATTCCATTTGAATGGGAGCTTTTTGGGCTTGGCATCGATAAAGGCTTCTTTGCAGGAAAACCCTTTACACCAAGCTGGAAAATGATCTTTGATAAAAATGTGATCGATTACAAGGTCACAATGATCAACGATCCTCAAGAAGCGGTTCTTTTTGCTTCGTTCTACCTGTACGGTCCTCTAACTCATATCACACAAGAACAGATAGATGGAGTTGAGAGCCTACTTTTAGAACAAAGATCTTGGGTCTTTGCTTACGCCGATTTTCGCGCTGATTACTTTCTTGCCACAAAAAACTGTCCCGTCGTCATCGCTTCTAGCTCTTATATTTGGCGCAGCAAAAGAATCTTCCCCTTTATTGGCTTTGCAGTCCCCGAAGAGGGAACCTTTCTCACGATAGAAAATCTAGCCATCCCAAAATTAACGCACAAAGACTCTCTTGTCTACCAGTTCATCAATTTCCTCTACGAACCAGAGTCTGTTGCTGACCATTATCACACCTACGGCTTTTTCCCCTCCACGCTCCATGCGCTCGACCTTTTAAACATGGACGAAGATGCTAAGGAGTTTCTCTACATTCCAAGAGAAAATTTTCAAAAATTTCATTTCTTTCAAAATCTAATGCCCGAAGAAACCCTCCGCGACATCTGGGTCGAAGTCAAATCCAAAACCTATTGATGCGTTATCACAATTCGGGGTTTAAAAAGAGGATATCTTTTTTGAAAGATAGTGTGCAAGCTCTGGATTGCGTTTTTTAAGCCATTTTTGGAACTCATCCGTTTGTCTGTGCAGTTCAGCTTTTAACACAAGAGGATCTTTTAAAGAGGCGTCGTCATGATAAGAGCCAATATCAATTTCAATCATGCGCGTATCGAGCATTCCAAAGTTAGTATGCATGTTAACATCGCGATCTGCAACTCCTTCACGGCACCTTTTAACAATAAACTCAAGCATTGTGTCAATATGCCGTTTACATGCCTCTATATCTTTTTTCTTGATGAGCTTTTTAAAGCGTGGAAGAAAGGGCTCTGCCTTCTGTTGAATGGCAAAAGCCATATTTTCAAGGTGAATTGTGTGCGCGATATTCAAGTTATCATAAATAACAAGATCTTGCCGGACAAAAGGTGTTTTCCCAAATTGCATGTAAATAAGCCCCGTTTCTTCCCTAAATTTCTCATAAGCCGTCTTGCAACTATGTAGAAAATAAGGAAAACTCTGATGGCGATGTTTGTACAAAAGTTTTGTTCGATAATGATCAAAAGAACGTGGAAAATGAACAGAATCTAGCCATCCCCAAAACCGCATATGGTGCTGTTTGAAAAATTTAATCACCATTTTTCCATCAGCGCTAATAAAAGCAAAACACTGTCCCCCCTTTCCATAAAAATAAAAGGGCTGGTCTAAAATATGCGCAATCTGTGAAAGTTCCAGGTCAGAAAGAGGCCCCTGAGTAAATTCTGCAGCATCATTTTCAACTTGATGTGTAAAAATAATTTTAGAAACTGCAAAACCACCGGTAACTCTATAGCAACACCGCTTTACAGCAATAAAGACACAGATCAGAAGAATAAGTTTTAAAACAAGCGAACGAAAACGCGAGATATCCATACTCAGGCCCTGATTGCTACCAAACTTGTCATGATTCTTAGTTTATTATGCCCAGATGTATGAGATCGATTTTGTAAAAGCTCACTCATTTGAGACTTGTTTGAGCACGCTATCTACTGCCTGCAGCTCCTTAGACCCTTATCCTTCGTCGCAGCAGTTATATCTAGTGCATTCAAACAAGTCTCAAATGAGGTTTGGTAGCAATCAGGGTCTCAGCTTCATCTTTTGTAGATTCTCGAGAATTTATACCTGAACTATATACACAAGTGAACCCAAGATTAGTCTTTGAGTGCACTTGTGTATATGACTTATTTGCCTTTCTTCTTCTCGATGTAAGAAACAACATCGCCGACAGTTTTGAGCTTTTCAGCTTCTTCTTCAGAAATCTCAAACCCAAAACGCTCTTCGAAAGTCATGATTAGCTCTGTTAAGTCAAGAGAATCAGCATTGAGGTCTTCAACGAAAGATTTTTCTAGTGCTACCTCATCAGCCGAAACACCGAGCTGCTCTACCACGATATCGATCACTTCTTGATTTATGGTCATATTTATTTTTCCTATGGTTGAAACAAAATCTACATCACCATTCCGCCATCTACAGTCAATACCTGCCCAGTGATGTATTTGGACAGATCACTCGCAAAAAATACAGCTGCATCAGCTATGTCTTCAGGATTTCCCATACGTCCCATGGGAATCTTCTTCATCAAACCCTCTTTATTAGCATCTGTCAAAACATCGGTCATCCGTGTCTTGATAAATCCAGGGGCTATGCAATTCACACAAATATTACGGGCCGCGAGTTCTTGCGCAAGCGCCTTTGTGAACCCAATCATCCCCGCTTTAGAAGCCGCATAGTTAGCTTGACCAGCATTCCCCGTTAAGCCTACAACGGAAGAAATATTAATCACTTTTCCACTACGCGCCTTAATCATGGGACGGACAAGGGCTTGACAAGCATTGTAAACAGATTTGAGGTTGGTGTCAATAACAGCATCCCAATCTTCTTCGCTCATCTTCATTAAAAGATTATCTCGTGTGATTCCCGCATTATTCACAAGAACATCAATGGAACCCCACTCTGCAAGAAGATTTTGAATAGCTTCTTCTACAGCTTTTTTATCTGAAACATTCACAACATGCGCTGAAAAAAGCTGTCCTTCCATTTTATGTTGGTTCAGAGCCTCTAAGACTTGCTCGGCGCGCTCAACACTTGTACCAAAAACTGCAACATGCGCGCCTTCTTTGGCAAATCTCAGAGCGATCTCCCTTCCAATGCCAGAGGTTCCACCTGTAACAATTGTCTTTTTACCTTTTAACAACAGCATTTGCAAGTCCCTCCAAGTCTTTAACTTTTTCTATACTAAATGTCGGTGCCAAAACCCCAATTTTCTTATTCATACCGGCAAGAGTTTTTCCAGGTCCCATCTCATAATAAGCCTCTACCCCCGCTGCCTGGGCTGCTAAAATCCCTTTTTCCCACAAAACAGGATGCGTCACCTGTTTCAGAAGGCAAGCGCGTATCTCGGGCAAAGTTCTCACATAATCGCCTGAAACATTAGAAATAAGCGCAACCGGACTTTCCACCAGAAGAGCATGATCAAGATGCGGTTTTAATTTCTCTTGAGCCTCTTGCATGAGCGCACTATGAAAAGCACCTGACACATCTAAAGGCAGAATTCTTTTAGCTCCCTTTTCCTTAATGGCTCCAGCAGCTTCTTTAAGAGCTAACTCTGTCCCCGCAATAACCACCTGTCCCGGACAGTTAAGATTTGCAATAGAAACATCCCGGATTCCGGAAAGAGCTTCCTCCACAATTTCTGGGGAAAGACCTAATACAACATGCATCGATCCTGGATGTGAGAGTGCAGCTGCATGCATGTACTCACCTCGTGCTTGTACAAGGCGTAAACACTCATCAAAAGAGACCTTTCCAGCAGCTGTTAGCGCTGTATATTCACCAAGACTCAAACCTGCGCATACAGAGGGCTTTAGCTCAGGAAATTGCTCCTCAACAGTCTTCCAAATTGCAACGCTTACAATGTAAATTGCAAGCTGACTATTTTTTGTAAGAGTCAATTCCTCAGAAGGTCCCTGAAATATAAGATTTGAAAAATAACTTGCAAGAACTTCATCTGCTTCCTGAAAAACATGTTTAGCTGTAGAAAAAAGATCGAAAAAATCCTTGCCCATTCCTACAAATTGGGCACCTTGTCCCGGAAATAAAAAAGCGATTTTATCCATTTGTTAAAACTGCTGCCCCCCAAGTTAATCCGCCTCCAAAGGCTGTGAGCAAAATATTTTCACCCAAAGCAAGAGACTTCTCTTTAATAAGCTCGTCCAAAGCAATACCAACAGATGACGCGGAGGTATTGCCATACTTATGAATTGTCTTATACACACGCTCCACAGGAAGCTCAAATCTCTTAGCAAGCGCTTCGATAATTCGAATGTTTGCCTGGTGCGGAATCAGCCAACTAATTTCTGACTCTTGTAACCCTGACCTATCCAAGCACATCTTGCAAGCACCTTCCATCCGACGCACAGCATGCTTAAAAACTTCTTTTCCTTCCATTTTTATATAATGCAAATCTTCACATACAGTCTCAGCACTGGCAGGTCTTCTCGACCCTCCAGCTGGAAGAATTAACAGTTCTGCGAGTTCACCATCAGAGCCCAAAGACACATCGCAGATTTTTAATCCCTTACCCTCTTTAGCCACGACAGCAGCTGACGCTCCATCACCAAACAGCACGCAAGTATTACGATCTTTGTAATTAACAACAGAAGAAAGTTTTTCTGAAGCCACGACTAAAATAGTACGATAAAGGCCCGCATCAACATAAGCTTTTGCAATCGAGAGTCCATAAAGAAATCCTGTGCAAGCCGCCTGTATGTCTACAGCACATGCATTGACAGCCTTTAACTGAGCCTGCAAAAGACACGCTGTACTTGGCATAATATAATCTGGAGTGAGTGTTGCTACCAAAATAAGATCGATTTCAGAGGGCTCTATTTCTGCAGAAGCTATCGCTTTAAGTGCAGCTTCTCTCCCCATGTCGGAGGTAAATTCATCTACAGCTGCAATGCGCCTCTCTTTCATACCAGTGCGCGAAAAAATCCACTCATCTGTGGTATCCACCATCTTTTCCAAATCATCATTAGAAAGAACCCGTCTTGGCAGGTAAGAACCTGTACCGATAATTTTAGCCATGCTTAACTCAAAAAAAATAAAATTTTAATTCCCTAACCATCATCTATTTTACCTTACCTATACAAAAAAACAAAAGCGGAATTTCCTTACATAGTATAGAATAGTTAAATATGAAATACCCAAAAGACCTACTTACGCTCATCGCTCATTTAAGAAGGCTCCCTAGCGTTGGATCTAAAACTGCAGAGCGCTTTGCTTTTCACCTCCTAAATTGGCAAGAATCTCAGCTTAACAGCTTGGGAACTCTAATCGCCACAATTAAAGAAAAAATTCACTACTGCTCCGAATGCGGATCTCTTACAGATGAAATCCATTGCAGTTTTTGCAAAGACACTCAAAGAGACCAAAACCTCTTGTGTATCATTTCCTCACCTAAAGATGTCTTTGCAATCGAAGAAACACGCATTTTTCAAGGCCTCTATCACGTTTTAGGGGGTTTACTCTCCCCTTTGCACGGATGCTCACCAGATCAACTTTCAGTCGAAAAATTAAAAGAAAGAGTATTTAGCCGAGGGGTTAAAGAAATTATTATTGCGTTTGACTCGACACTAGAAGGAGATGCTACAGCTCTTTACCTCAAAGAGCAAATAACCGCGTGGGGCATCAAAGCATCTCGCTTAGCATTTGGCCTACCCATGGGCAGCACCCTTGACTTTATTGATGGAGGAACGCTCACTCAAGCTCTCATGGGAAGACAATCTCTGTGAATCCGCTTTGAGACCGCAAAACAAACAAACCCTTGATTTCAGTTGTGTATATTCTCTTATCTTTTTTATAATGAGTAGTCCCGTTCTTTTAATACAGCAGCGACACATGAGTAGAAAGTTTTTACACTTATTCTCCCTCGTTCTTTTTTCTTGCGGATCGATTACCCCCGCTTTTGCGCAATCTCCTTCTTCCATCGAAGCAAGCGAGGGCAACCAAGTGGCCGGTATCGACATCACTATTGAAAATCTACCTGCAAATGCTACCTTTGACAAAAAAGCCGTCATCGGAAAGCTAAAAACCAAGCTAGGAGATCCGTTCTCCCAACTGACCTTTGATGCTGACCTCAAAATGCTAGCAGATGAATACGATCGAGTGGAACCGAATCTAGAAGTTGAAAATGGACACGTCTATATTTCTCTAAAAGTATGGGCAAAACCGACTTTGCGTTCTATTACTTGGGAAGGTAACGAACACATCAAAACAAGTACTCTTCGTAACGAGCTTAACGTAAAAACAAATCGCACATTTAACAGGCAGACATTCAACAAAGCCCTTAACAAAGTCAAAGAGTTCTATATCAAGAAAGGATATTTTGAATCTCAAATCTACTATACGCTAGATACAGATCCTCACACAGGCGATGTTGATATCACAATCCATATTAAAGAAGGACGCTCAGGCAAAATCGACGATATTGTATTTAATGGATTCACAAGCAGCGAACACAGTGATATCCTGAACATGATCTACACGAAAAAATACAATCTCTTTTTGAGCTGGATCTCAGGCACTGGAATTTATAACGAAGAAGCTCTCGATCAAGATCAGCTTGTCATTGTCAACTACCTGCAAAATAAAGGCTATGCGGACGCAAAAGTACAGATCGAAATTAAAGAATCTGAGAAAGAAGGCAGAATCATTATTGAAATTAACGCCGAAAGAGGGCCAGTTTTCCATTTCGGAAAAATCACCTTCGACGGCAATGAGATTTTCACTGATAAAGAGATTGAAAACTGCTTCATCGCACATCCTGACGAAATCTATTCCCCAGAAAAATTGCGCGAAACCTCCCAAGCAATCAAAAACCTCTACGGCCGCAAAGGATACATCGAAGCCAACGTTCAATATGAGACAAAAATTGTAGAAAACGAACCGATCTACAATATCCACTTTCAAATCGACGAAGGAAAACAATACAAAATTGGCATCATTCACATCTTTGGAAATAGCAATACAGAGCAAAGAGTTATTCTTCGAGAGTCTCTCCTTGTTCCGGGAGAAACTTTTGACTCTGCAAAATTAAGAGCTACACAACAAAGACTAGAAAATATCGGCTTTTTCAAAAATGTCAATGTCTACGCAGTGCGCACATCAGATGATGACGCTCTTGGCCCTGACTATCGCGATGTTTATATTGAAGTTGAAGAAACATCCACAGGAAACGTAAGCCTTTCCTTTGGCTTAAGTACAGCCGACTCCGTTTTTGGAAGTTTGGATTTAACAGAAACCAACTTCAATTCAAAAGGGCTTTTTCTTCATAGACACGGCATTAAAGGACTGCGTGGCGGCGGAGAATACGCACATGCCAAAGTCGTTGTAGGTGAAAAGCAAAGAACCTACTCGATTTCTTGGCTCAATCCTTATCTAGATGATACATTATGGCGCCTTGGCTTCGATGGAACAAAAAACTGGAGCCATCTGCAGTCCAAGCATTATGAAATCAACACACTCAGTTTTACTCTTTATGCCTCCTACCCCATAACCAATCTTTGGACTTATGGTGTCAAATACAGAATTCGAGACACTCAAGTCAGTTACAGACATGGCGCCACTCGTGCAGAGAAAAAGGACACCAATCAGCACGGGGTCATTTCTTCTGTCGGCACATCACTCAACTACGACTCGACCGACAGCTCAGTTAAGCCTCACAACGGCTTCCGCTCTCATATTGAACTTGATGTCGCAGGTTTTGGAGGTCACTTCAGTTTTGCAAGATTCAGTTATGTAAACTCTTACTACCGAGAACTATGGAGACATGGAATCCTCAAATGCCGCTTTGATTTTAGATTCATTGAGCCTATGTTAAAAACAAGTAAGCCCGATCAAATTCCTTTGAGCGAACGCTTCTTCTTGGGTGGAGAAGGCTCTGTGAGAGGTTACCGCGCCTTTGATCTTGGCCCGCATTTTGCCAATGGAGACCCTTCCGGAGGAATTTCTTCTTCATTCTTATCTCTTGAATACTTACACGAAGTTCTCAAATTCCTCGACCTATTTATTTTCGTAGATGCAGGATCGATTTCAATGCATCGCCTCCAAATTGGAACGTATAATCTCAGCTACGGATTTGGAGCGCGCGTTGAACTCATTAATCGCGTGCCAATTGTTCTTGGCATGGGCTTCCCAGTTAACCCTGACGGCAGAAGTGAAGTGCGAAAATTCTTCTTCTCGATGGGAGGACAATTTTAAATATTATCACTATACAAGGAGTAAATTATGTTTCGAAAATTTATAACAGCAATGCTCTCAACATTCTGCTTATCTGCAGGTGCTTTTGCAGCGGAAGCCCCAGCCAATATTGGCGTCGTTGACTTTGGAAAATGTGTTACCGATTCTAAACTCGGCAAGCAAGAACAAAACTCTTTTGAAGCACTCAAAAATCAAATGTCCGGGGCTCTTCAAGAAACTGAAAAGCAACTTACTGAGATCTCAACTAAATTAAACGACCCTGAATATCTTGATGGCATCTCCCCAGAAGCAGAAGAAGAGCTTAAAGTAAAATTCCGCACTCTTAGCGAAGAAATGAATCGCTATCAAAATCAATATTATCAAATTCTAAACCAAGCCAACATGCGCATCATCCATTCCCTTGGTGCCACAATCAACACAGCCGCAGAAAAAGTCGCTAAAGATAAAAAACTCAACGTTGTCATGAATAAAGAAGCTTGCTTTTTCTTTGCTGAAAAACTTGATGTCACAAATTTCGTCATTGCCGAAATGGATAAGACTTATGAAGCTGAAGCAAAAAATCAAACTGCAAGCAATGAGAATGCAGGTTAAACAATAAAGAAAGAGGGTTGCCTTAATGTCTGATTCAGAGTTTTCAAATCATCGCATCAGCTTTACACTAGAAGAGCTATGTAAACTCACTCATGCACAATTATATGGCAACCCCGATCTGCGCATTTATGGTGTGGATGGCCTTGAAACGGCGACCTCTAAAGAAGCTTCCTTCCTATCTAACATGCGCTATCGAGAACTCTTATTTAAAACTCACGCCGGTGTCATTTGCGTAGGAAAAGACACCCCTCTTGTCGAAGGAAAAAATTTTCTCATCACCGAGAATCCCTCCATTGCCTTTCAACAAATCGCAGAAGCGTTCTTACGATCTACAAATCACTTTACCGGTTTTGAGGGCATTCACCCCACTGCCGTCATTCACGAAACAGCTTCTATTGGAAAACATGTTCAAATAGGACCTTATACCGTCATTGATCAAGGAGCTGTCATCGGCGACTACACACAAATTGGCCCTTTCGTTTCAGTTGGACCCGGTGTTTCAATTGGAACCCACTGCCAACTCTTTACTCACTCTACCGTTAGAGAGCGCTGCTCACTTGGACATCGCGTCATTCTGCAACCTGGTGCTGTCATTGGTTCATGCGGCTTTGGCTACGTAACAGACAGCAATGGATGCCATACAAAATTAGAACAACTTGGCACCGTCGTCATCGAAGATGATGTTGAAATTGGAGCCAATACAACCATCGATAGAGCCAGGTTTAAACAGACGCGCATCGGAAGAGGATCCAAAATCGATAACCTCGTTCAGATTGGTCACAACGTCTCACTCGGTGAACACAACATCATCGTCTCTCAGACAGGAATTGCAGGCTCCTCCAAAACAGGTCGTAATGTCGTTATGGGAGGACAAGCTGGCGTCGTTGGACATGTTGAAATCGCAGATTTTGTGATGATTGCCACTCGTGGCGGCGTCAGTAAATCAATCAATAAAACAGGAAAATATGCAGGCAGTCCTGTTGTTCCCCTTGTTGATCATAATAAACAACAAGTGCATTCCCGCAAACTTACCGAACATGTGAAAAAAATCGAAGAACTTGAAAAACGCCTTTCTGCTCTTGAGACCTTACACCAGACGTGTTTCAAAAGTTAGGATTTCGAATCAAAGACTGAGGATAATATTGAATGAATATTAACCTCAGTCTTTGATTCGAAATTTTGAAGTTTTCAATTCGTTTTTCTCGAGCGCTTTTCAGGTGGAAGAGGTATAGCTATTTTCATTTGAGCATGCGGGCCAAATGTATTAACATAAAAGAAATCATCGGGCGACGTCTCGTTATCTTCAGAAATTAGCTCTCTTCTTAACCAAAAATTTCGACGGTCTTGCTCAGGACTTGGATTATTGTTATTAACAAAAAGTCCACTTTCCCTTTGCCTTATCACCGCTTTACAATGACTAGAACGGTCAAGAACCCTCAACATAATTATTTTACGCATCTCAACAACTTCATTATTATTTAAACAGTTTTTTAAACTAACACATCTGTTTATAAGATTATTATAATCACAAAACTCTACATCATTAACAATATTTAATTCCCTTGAAACATTAACTGCATCAACCGCAGCAGCACCATCATTAAATAACAAAAACCTAATCAATTTATGGAACACTTTTATCTTGTTATAAGAATATATCTTTTTAACCTCGGCTAATTTTATATTTTCATCACTTCTATAATTGCCTTCAAAATATATTTCTTTATAAAATGGAGATCTAGCCTTTTCATTTTGAAATTGAAAAAACTCATTACACTTAACAAGTTCACTGCGATAACAAGCATAAGAGCAATATAGAATATCATCATTCAATTTACTTTTTAAATAAAACCCATATTCCTCATATCTATAATAAACAGCCCTTCTAGCATTCAATCCAAATAATTTACAATGTCCACATGCTCCTTGATTCTTTCTACCAAGGTCAACGGAGTATGGCCGCCAATTATCCAAAAAACCCTTCGAGTCAATCCCTGACTCAGATAAAATAAAATCTCTGCCGCTCATTTTAACAACCTCATCTAAGCAGAATAATCCAATCCAACATTTATTGGAATACACACCGCTTCCACTTGAAAGGCACCTGCAAATAGGTCACAATTCGAGGTATTAAGAGTTTTCTTGTGCATAAAACATAATTCTGCCATAGGTTGGCTATGCTGCAGTACTACTACAAAACAAGTAAAGATGACGATTTTACCCCCCTTAGTGAACCTAAAGAAGGATGCTGGATCCATGCAGATGAAGCAAGCTCAGAAGATCTCATTTGCTTAAGTAATCTCATAGGTGTCGAATATGCTGATCTCCAGGATTCTCTCGATAAGTATGAGGTTCCCAGAATCGAAAAAGTACATCACCATGTCCTCCTTTTTGTTAGAGGTCCTTCTGAGCAAGAGGTTGGGCTCTACACAACAACTTTAACTATCGTTTTAACAGCGCATTACTTTATTACTATCTCTCCCCAAGCAAACGGAATCATTAAAAACTACTTACATAGAAAAACTAAGCAATCCACGCTTCAACGTCCCAAACTACTAACCTCTCTTCTTTTTCAACTGATACAAGAATTCACAGGCGAAATTAAAAAGGTGCGTCATAACGTTCTTGGGCAAGAAAAAGAGATCATCAAGGTAGATAGCGACGATATCACCATTCTCACCAAATCTGAGGAGATTTTAAATCAATATTTCTCCTCGCTCGCACCGATTCGCGCGCTTCTGGATGAGATCATCTCCGGAAAATTCCATCATCTATATGAAAAAGATCACAATAAGATCATCGATCTTTTAAATGCCGTAAAACAGTCGGAAGACCTTTGCTCCATCGTGCTAAAAAGTATCCGCAGCTTACGCGATGCCTATCAAATTATCTTCACGAACAACTTACACAAAACAATCAAACTATTAACAGCTCTTACCATTATTTTCAGTATCCCCACAATGATTGCGAGCCTTTATGGAATGAACGTAACCCTTCCTTTAGCAAGAAGCTCTCATGCTTTTACATTAATCATGTTCATCATTTTTGGAATTTCTATTCTCGGCCTTTGGATCTTCAAGCGAAAACGTTGGCTCTAGATCAACCAACAAGAAGAATAGCTGGATTCTCTAGATATTTTTGGACAGATTTAATAAATTTTGCAGCATCAGAGCCATCAATAACACGATGATCTGCTGAAAGAGTCATATTCATCATTTTACCGGGGACAACCTGGCCCTTTTTAACAATAGGACGATCCTCAATTCCCCCGATAGAAAGAATGGCCGCTTGAGGAGGATTGATAATCCCCATAAAATCGGTAACTCCAAACATCCCAAGATTAGAAATCGTGAACGATCCTCCTACGTATTCCTCTCTAGCGAGTTTTCCTTCTTTTGCCCGTTTTGCAAGATCTCTCACTTCAACAGAGATCTGTCCAAGGTTTTTATAGTCAGCATGACGCACAATTGGCGTAATCAGTCCCGTAGGCAAACTCACGGCGATAGCAATATCTATTGTCTTGTAACGAATCAGAGTAGATTGAACAGAATTGAATCCTGAATTAACAACTGGATGCTCTCTCAGGGCAAGAGCTACAGCCCTTACAACAAAATCATTCACAGAAACCTTAACGCCGCCATTAGAAAGTTGTTCTCTAATTTCGACCAAAGCATCTGCGTAAATCTGTTGCGTAACATAAAAATGAGGAATAAACGTTTTTGACTCTTGAAGTCTCTGCCCAATCACTTTACGCATGGGCGTTAACGCTTCTTCAATATAAGTCCCGGGTGGAATGGAGGGAGCCTCTAATCTACCAAAGGCAACAGCTGCTTTAGGTTGAGCCATAGGAAGATCACGACTCGAAATTCTGCCCTGAGGACCGCTTCCTTTTACTGTAGAAAGATCAACGCCCTTCTCTTTAGCCATCTTACGTGCAAGAGGTGTAGAGCGCACTCGTCCCTGAATCGCTTCTTCAGGAAATTGAAATGTATAGTGAGCCAGAGGAGGTTCAGGTAGAAATGCAGGCTGTTGCAATCCCACTCCCTGGACGGGCCTTGACTGAGGTTGAGGAGATCCCTCGTTGACGATAGCCTCAGCAGCAACAGGCGCTTGCGCAGTCTTTGCACCTATACCCTCTGGTTTGTACCCCTCAATGCTCTCATTTGCAGTCTCAGTAAAAATCGCAATCGCTTGATTAACTCTTGCTTCGCCACCCTCTGGAATTAAAATTTTTCTTATATAACCAGCGTCTAAAGCACTATGCTCAACTGTTGCTTTATCCGTTGCTACCTCCAAAAGAACATCGCCTTCTTTGACAAAGTCTCCCTCTTTTTTTCGCCATTTTGCAATGGTACCCTCTTCCATGGTAGGAGATAATTTGGGCATCGTCAGAGTGAAGGGCATATAAACTCCTTAAACCAATACTTTTTCGATTGCTCGAATGATTTTTGCTTTACCTGGCATCGTTTCCCTTTCCAATATTTTACAATAGGGCATCGGAGTTTCCATTTGTGTGACACGCTCAAGCGGTGCATCAAGCTCATCAAAACAGTGTTCCATAATTTGAAAACCCACCTCAGCACAAATTCCTCCAAAACTATGTCCTTCTTCAACAAGAACACAACGATGTGTCTTTTTCACAGATTCTGTAATTGTTGCAATATCCAAAGGTTTGATCGTACGCAAATCGATGATTTCAACACGAATCCCCTTTTTTGCAAGTTCAACAGCAGCTTCCTTACAAAAAACAATCATTCGACTATGAGAAATTAATGTCACATGAGAGCCCTCGAGTACAACCTTGGCCTTTCCTATAGGAACAAGATATTCTGCCTTCGGAATCTCCATCTTATCGCCATATTGGAGCTCGTTTTCAAGAAATAACACAGGATTATTATTACGAATTGCCGATTTCAAGAGCCCCTTTGCATCATAGGGATTACTTGGAGCGATGATAACAAGCCCCGGAAGATTTCCATAAATGGCCTCAACACAGTGAGAATGTTGGGAAGACACTTGCGCTGCAGCTCCATTGGGTCCTCGAAAAACAATAGGAACTGAAAATCTACTACCAGACATGTAATACATTTTAATCGCATTAGAGATGATTTGATCACAACCAACAAAAGAAAAGTTAAAGCTCATGAACTCTACAATGGGCCGAAGTCCTGTCATCGCAGCGCCAATTGCAAGTCCTGCAAATCCAAGTTCAGCAATAGGTGTATCTACGACGCGTTCGGGACCCCATTTGTCCAACATCCCCTTGGTAACTTTGTAAGCGCCGTTATACTCAGCGACCTCCTCGCCCATAATAAACACATTAGGATCGCGGGTCATCTCCTCATCCATGGCTTGTCTGAGCGCCTCGCGCATTTCAACTAATTGCATCGACATCTTTTACTCCATTAGGGGGCGAATACATCTTCCCCAAGCGTGATTGGATCGGGCCAAGGACTCTCTTCTGCGAATCTCAGCGCAGCAACGGCGATCTCTTTTTGCTCCTTGTCAAAAGCATGATACTCCTCTTCCGTCATCATCTTGTGAGCTGTCAATGTTTTGAGCATGATCGTAAGTGGATCTCTCTCCATACATTTCTGCAGAGATTCTTTAGGACGATAAAGAGCTGGATCAGAAATCGAGTGACCGCGAAACCTCTCTGTTATACATTCGATCAATACCGGCCTTGAAGTACGAATCACCTCATCAAATGCTGCTTTAAACCCTGCGTAGCAGTTAAAAAAATCCATACCATCTAAAGTATAGCTACTCATCCCATAACTTGCAGCCTGCAACTGTCCGATAGGTTCAGCAGCAATTGCACGCGTTACAGCAGTCCCCATCCCCCATCGGTTATTCTCGATCACGTAAATGCAAGGGAGATCCCAAAGAGAGGCTAAATTAAGAGATTCGTGAAAAGCACCTTGCGCAACTGCTCCATCACCAAAAAAACAAACGGCAACCCGCTTTTCTTTTTTATACTTACTTGTAAATGCAGCCCCTGTTGCAATAGGAATCTGTCCACCCACAATCCCAAATCCGCCAAGCAAGCGGTCTGTAAAAAAGTGCATTGAACCACCCCTTCCCATTGCATTCCCTGTAGACTTACCAAAAAGTTCCGCCATAAGTTCATTAGGTGTGGCTCCTAAAAGAAGAGCGAGCGCATGACAGCGGTAAGAGGTAATCCACCACTGCTCTCTTCCCATAACCCCAACAGCTGCCGTCTGAATTGCTTCTTGCCCCATGTAAGAGTGAAAAAACCCTCCAACATTTCCTTGCAGATAAGCAGACTCAGCTCGAATCTCAAAATTTCTAATGAGAAGCATCCGCTTTAAATATTCAATAAGAGTAGGCTTACCAAGTGTTGTGATTAACTGATCGGTATCGCTAGAAAAATATTGATACTTTACAGGGGGTCTATCCTTCATTTAGATCTCTCATCCAGGAGTTCACGCATATCTCCAACCTAAAGGAATGAAGAAAATCGGTCAATAGAGGGTAATAGAAGCGACAAAATTCCATCAATATCCAGCTCCGGTAAAGCCTGCAACTTTTTGAGAGTCTTGAATCAAAAGCGGATTGTTTGTAACGGGAACTGTTCTCAGTTCATCATCAGAATGTGCTTGGTAGCAACTGCTTAAAGAAGCAGTGCCAATAAAGGCAAGAAACAAGAGCCGCATGTTTTCTCCTGGGCGCTAAAAACCAGTAGCATACCCCACAGAATCAAAAAATGAAAGAGAAATCAATCTGTTAAATTTAAATTTTTCTTCCAATCGATCATTTTGTTTTTTCTTGTTTTTTTAAACTCAAGTAATCGTCGTAAGAGATGCAACTACTTTCCTTAAGTTTAAAAAAATGCTCACGATAAGAATCGACAGCCTCAGAAGCGTCGAGAACAACGGCATTTTCTGCATTTGAGCGCGAGGCTTCATACGTAAAGTTAAACGAACCTGTCCAAACCTTTCCGTCGCCAAAGACGCAAAATTTATCGTGCATTAAAGGGGTGCGCAACACTTTTCCTCCATTCGTTACAACTTCAGGTGGAGAAAAAACATAAACTGGAATCCCCGCCTTTACAAGGCTTGCCAAAGGAGCCTTAATTTTCACAGAAAAAGGATCTACAATGACCTCTACCTCAACGCCCCTTTTTTTCGCCGCAATAAGCGCTTTTGCAATCTCTCGATGCGTGAAACAATAGATTGCGGTTTCAATACTCTTCTGTTCTGCATTGATCAAAGAGATCAGTCGATCACTCAAATGATCTTGAGGTGAAAAATAGATCTGAGGCATAGCCGCAGATACAACACTACTGATGACGAGTAAAAAGCTTACAAGCAAACTGCGCATGAGTTGTCTCCTCTATAGATTCAAAAAACAAAAATGATAGCATTTTATTCATGAAAGAGGCAATCTTTTAACGTATACACAAAATGGTTCAAAATTAGTTTTTTTTGCTGCACCGACATCTCTACCTTTGAATGCCGGCTTTGCCAAAATTCCAAATTTTGCATCACTTTATGTATATGCCCAAACGACCTATCTACTACGACACAGAAACAACCGGTGTTCGGTCTGACAAAGACAAGATCATCGAGATTGCAGCTTTCGATCCTGTGCAAAATCGCACCTTTGTGCACCTTGTCAATCCCGACATGCCGATTCCTCCCGAAGCTACAGCCATCCATAAAATCACAGACGCTATGGTAGCTACAGCGCCTTCTTTCAAAGAAATTGGGGAAGCTTTTATCGAGTTCTGTTCAGGAGACACTGTTCTCATTGCACATAACAATGACGCTTTTGATAAACTCTTCTTGGAAAATGAGTACAAACGAGCAGGCCTCACAATTCCCAATTGGGTTTATATCGACACACTAAAATGGGCAAGAAAATATCGCAACGACCTTCCAAGGCACACCCTACAAACGCTACGCGAAGTTTACGGAATCCCTCCAAATCAAGCTCATAGAGCCCTTGATGACGTCGTCGTTTTACATGAAGTGTTTTCCCGGATGATCGACGACCTCACAATGGAAGCAGTTCTTGAACTCCTAGCGCAACCTCAAGGACAGATCACGCGCATGCCCTTTGGCAAGTACCAGGGCAAAGCATTAGCAGATATCCCCGCAGACTACATCAAATGGCTAGAGTCATCCGGCGCCTTCGAAAAACCTGAGAACGGCGAACTCAAAAAAGCCTTTGCAGCACTCCCCTCTAAGTAGCGCTCAAGAATATGTAGCCAAGCAACGCTGTAATGTTGCTTTCATTTCAGCAAGTAGCTCAACAGAGTATTTTTCTCGAACGATATGATCCCACACTGTAGCAGGCCAAGCGGGATCGTTCTCAAAGCGCGCAATAACATGAATGTGAAGTTGAGGTGTTTTATTCCCTATTGCAGCGACGTTCAACTGCAGAGGGCGAAACTCATTCCAAAGAATATTTTGAGCAAAATCCAACTCACGCAAAAGTTGTAACTGATCCTCAGGACAAAGCTCCATCATCCGCGATATAGAAGAGCGACGTGGAATAAGTAAAAGCCAGGGATAATGTCGCTCATTTTCGAGCATCACACGACAAAGAGGAAGATCTGCAAGAAAAATTTTAGAAGAGAAATTGGGATGTTCTTCAAAAATCATGAATTCCAAAACGTTCAATAACATAGTCTGGCAGATCAGATTGCGGAAGTTGACTTAATGCAAAAAAGAGATTGCTGATCCCTATCCTTTCCCGCATGCCCCCCGTCTCCGTAACAAGAGCTGTCGCAAGTCCCACGCCACGCGCACCTCGGATATCAGTTTCCGGTGTATCCCCAATCATTAAAACTTTATCCAGTTGAACTCCGCTAGAAAATAGCTGTAAAGCTTTTTCATAAACAGTCGCAAAAGGTTTTCCTATAAAATGCACAGAAGCCCCATGAGTTTGTAACATATGGGCAATCATCCCTTGACGGACAACTAAACGGGAAGGAGAGCCTTCATGCGCAAAACAATCAGGATTCGCACAAAGAATCGGAATGCCCCTTGTTGCAACTTCCTGCACTTCTTTTAAAAACACTTCCGGATCTTCCTGATCAAAACCATCAATATGAGGCACAGGAATATAGATAAAATCAGCTTCTTTTAGATTTTCTGTCCAAGAATACTCAGTATCTTGAAAAAGAGCTAAATGAAAACGGGGATGCTCGGCGCCAAAAAGCCAGTATTTTTTCGATAGAACAGGAAAAGGAAGTCTTTCTAAAATTAATAGTTCTCTTGCCACTTCTCCTGAAGTTAACAGAAAATGATAATGAACACCTTCTTGAACACCGTGTTTTGCCAATTTTTCTTTTTCTTTGGCAACCAACTGTGTAGAGTTAGACAAAATCCCTACTTTTTTTCCTAAAGAAACGAGATGCTCCATGGCCTCTCTAGCTCCAGGTAACATTCCAATCTCAGCCGAACCCCAAAACACGCCATAAGCATCAAGAAGAAAATAATCATACCGATCTATAAGATCATCAAAATTTTTAATGAACAACTCTTCAGGCGCAATCATAATCTCTTTCAAAAAAGTTACGTTAAAACAGGATCTTTTTTCTTGGATGTACGATAAAGCATCTCCCACATCAGGCGGAAAGGCTCACACGTTTGAAGAAGCTCATCTCTAGATCCTTCAGCAATCTTTTCTCCTTTTTCAAGGTAAATGATCCTGTCGGCATGCTCTATCGTACCGAATCTATGAGCAATAAGAATCTGTGTCACCTCACCATGAAGCGATGCAATCGCTGTTTTGATATGAGACTCGCTCATAGCATCTAAAGAAGAAGTCGCTTCATCAAGAACAAGAATAGGGGCATTTTTGACAAGAGCACGCGCGATCGCAAGGCGCTGCTGCTGTCCGCCAGAAAAATTCTTTCCAGTTTCAGCAAGCATCGAATCATATTTTTCAGCAAGAGCAGAAATGAACTCATCTGCATGAGCTCTTTTAGCAGCATTCTCAATCTCTTCTCTAGAAAAATCTCGTCCAAAAGCAATATTGGCTGCAATGGTATCGTAAAAAAGAAACGGTTTTTGTGAAACAAAAGCAATATTTTCTCTAAGAGATTTCTGAGTATAGGCGTCCAGTGGCAATCCATCGATTCTAATCTGTCCTTGTTGCACCTCATAAAGACGAGGTAGAAGCTGAACGATTGTCGATTTTCCAGCACCTGTCGGCCCTACAATAGCAATTGTTTCCCCTTTTCTGACAGTGAAGCTAACATCTTTTAATATCCACTCACCTTGATAACGAAACCAAACATGATCAAACTCGATCTTATCATGAAAACCAGAGAGCTCGACTGCTCCCTCCTTATCGTCGATGTGAGGCTTCAAGTTAAGAACCTCAAACATCCTCTCCGCCGCTACAACACCTCTTTGAATATTAGCATTTTCGTCGGCAAATTTTTTAACAGGTTCATAAACAAGCTGAAGCAAACCACAAAAGACAATTAACTGAGAAAGAGACATCCCAAGAGTGTATAAGCCAAAAATCACAACACTTGCAAGGCACAACGTCGTAATAGCATGGAGGATCGGACGCGTCAACAAACCATATTTTGCCGTCTTACTCTCCAAAACAGCCATTCGATCATTTTGCTCCTTGTATTTATTCAGAGAAAACATCTCCATAGCAAAAATTTTTACAGTCTGAATTCCTGCAAGAAAATCGATCAATACAGAAGTAAATTTTTCCTGATTTGTCTGCAGTTGACGAGAAATTCTCTTAACCCTGCGCGCTAAAAAAACAATTGGATAGACAATAAGAGGAAGGCCTAAAAAAATCACCAAAGAAAGTTGCCACGAAAGATAAACAAGAGCTAAAAGGCACGTAACAATTGTAAAAGGCGTCTGAAGATAATTTGTAAGACACGAGTTAATAGAAGATGAAATCTGTCCAGCATCACCTACAACTCTCGAAGACAAACTACCTATGTTATGCTCTTGGTAAAAACTCATAGGAAGAGATTGAATATGCTCGAAATACTGCTGACGCAGATCACGGCTTACACGAATCGCAAGAAGTTGCGTTGTATAGCGGCTAGCAAAAAGCCAAATCGCTTTAAATACTGCAACGCAGAGCAAAATGATCACAATGGCTTTGATATTCCCAAGGGAAAATTTTGTCTTCGCCTTAGCAATTGCCCATGAAAGAGGATTAAGGTCTTTGTGCTCACTGATAAATGTGGCCGCATTTTCCTGTGTGATAGGAGCCTCTTGACTTCCTGTGATCTCTTCCCAACGCTCTTTTGCCGATTCAAAAGAGACATTTTCAGAGCCTCTTAGACTTTTTCCTTCTTTCTCACCAAAAAGAACAAAAAAATCAGCGCCGTTCTTAGAAAGAACACCAAGAGAAAACATCTCTAATTGACTTGCTACAGTAAGAGCAAAAAGGGTAAGAAAAGTAAAAACTAACAAAGAAAAGTGTCTGCGATTCCGCAGAGCCGCCTTAAGAAGTAACTTCATGATGAGCTAATTCTACTAAATAGAAGAGTTCTCTTCTACGGCAAACTTTCCCATTCTGCGAAATTTTTGATAACGCTGCTCAATTAAAATTTCCGGAGAGATCTCTTTTAAAGCATTCCACTGAGTAAAAATATACTCTTTGACAGTTTTATATACCTCCTGAGTGTCATGATGAGCGCCTCCAAGAGGTTCTTCAATCAGATGATCAATCACATCAAGCTGTAAAAGAAATTCTGCATGCATCTTAAGAGCTTCAGACGCAGTCTCTTTCTTGCTCGTATCTTTCCACAAAATCGAAGAACAAGCCTCAGGAGAAATTACAGAGTAATAAGAGTGCTCCAGCATACCAATCACATCCCCTACTCCCATACCGAGCGCTCCTCCAGAGCAACCCTCTCCAACAAGTAGAACAATAATAGGCGTTGGAAGCCGCGCCATTTCCCAAAGATTTTGAGCAATTGCCCATCCTTGTCCTCTCTCTTCAGCATCAAGTCCTGGATAAGCACCAGGCGTGTCAAGAAGCGATAAGACAGGTAACTTAAATTTTGCAGCAAGACGCATACAGCGCATCGCCTTTCTATACCCCTCAGGATAAGGCATACCAAAATTGCGATAAAGACGACTTTCAGTGTCACATCCTTTTTCTTGAGCGATCACCATAAATTTTGTGCCTTTGATTTTTGCAAAACCACAAATAATGGCATGATCATCGCGAAAGAGTCGATCGCCATGAATTTCAACAAAATTTTCACATATATTTTTAATATAATCGATAGAGCGAGGACGCGCAGGATGTCGACAAATCGCAACACGTTCCCAAGGAGAAAGACGAGAATAAACTTTTTTCTTTAACTGCTCTAACTTTTTTTCTAGTTTTTGCAGCTCTTCCTCAGACCAAAGAGAATTATTCTTATTTTGATCTTTAACCTGGGCGATCGTCTTCTCATACTCTAAAATTTGTTTTTCATGAGCTAACATATTCATCTTATGCCCTTACTTTGTTGGACTTGCCACCTCTTTTCCAGGAAGCATGGCTTCATGAAAGTCTTTTACAATCACAACAAAAGTCGGCTTTGTAATCACGATTGCAAAAAGTTCTTCCATATCTTCCGAGGCAAGACGGATACATCCGTCACCATCGTACTTACCAATACAGTCCCGATTTTCTATAAGTTGACCCGTTCTCTGATCAACCAACCATGGCGCACCATGAATTCCATACCCTCTAGCAGATGCTGTAGCCCCTTCTAATTCTTGATCAAACGGAATCCATCTAGTACCAAAGACTTGAATCATCTCAGTAGTTTGATCTTGAAAGTAGCCCATAACACCCGGCTTATACACCGCGATCTTACTACCCAAGGAGTACTTCCCGAGGGGAGTTAGACAACCAGAGGGCTTTTCTCCGTCCGTACGCCCAAGGCTCACTTTATAGGTCTTCAATAATACCCTCTCCTGGGTATCAAGATCAACATAATAAAAGCCCAATTTGCGCAAAGAAGTGTCAATTAAAAGATAAAAGTTGATGTTTTTATCTTTTCTAAAAACATTAAAACGACTCCCATTAGAAACTTTTTGAGTAAAATAATCTTCTTTACCGTTAAGACTACGGGCTATGAAATGGCGTGAGGTCCCATAATAAGATGCATAATCAGCAACCCACGCCGGACGCCCCTTAATCCACGGGACAGAACTTACATACGTAATCGTCTCCACAATAGGCAGCTTCATCGGCCCTGTTGTAAATAACATATGAATTCTGTCGATGTTAGGAAAATCATCAGCAACTGACGGTGAACTAGAACTCTCCTGCACAGTTTCTATAGAAACTTTCGGAATCACTGGCGGCGGGGGTGGTGGAGGTGGAGGCGGCGGAGGTTTGATAGGAGCAAGTGGCGGAGGTGAGCGTGAAGCAAGTGATGATGCTCCCAACCCTTCATAAGACCTCTCATAAACAGGTCGCGTTACAATCACAGATTGTTCCGCGCTCTCCTTTTTTTCCTGCGCAGCAACTTTCTTTTCTTCCTTCGATCCCTTTTTTGCGACAGCAGCGACACCGATTACACCAAATATAGCAATCGCACCAATTGTTACAACTTTAGCTAAAGACAAAATCTACCCCCTAAATATACACAATACAGCTTCAAGCCAAATCCCAAACTCACCTGCATTATTCCTGAGTCGCCGATATTTTTCAATCAGCGACGACAGGGAAAAGGAGCAAAAGTTTTGTCCACTACACGACGTGCTCACCCTCTGCAAACACCTTCAAAATCTTGATGAAAACGGTGGAGAAGATGGTGGAGGCAATGGCGGATGCGCCGGTGGCGGAGATGGTGGAGGCAATGGCGGATACGCCGGTGGTTGAGATGGCGGAATTTCACGTGAAGGAGTAGGAGATCCCCAAGACCTATCACCTCCAAAGCTCACTGCAAATAGCATTTCATTTTCTCGTCCTTCATTGGCAACGACAAGATCATTCGCACCCACTAAAGCCACCATACCAATCGTTACAATCTTTGCTAACAACATCATTTGCCCTCCTGCATATTTCTAGGACACACTTTTGACTTCCATGTTGTAGAGTATCTTTGAACTACTAATATTTTTCAAACAGATACATAAAAAAAAATCTTGCTCAAAATTTCCTTCACATTCTATCCTTCGCGTAAAAATGATAGAAAATTTTATGCGCTACATCCTTCTCTTTTTCCTTTTTGCATTATCTGCACATGCTGATCTAAAAGACCCCTACGTCCTTGCAGCAACAGAAGGCGATCCCTCACTCAACCTTTGTCCTTACGTCAATAGCCTGACAGGCGACTTTATGATCGACGAAGCAGATCTTGTCATCGAAGCCGCAGAACCTCTTGTTCTTAGACGCGCCTATGTCAGCGGTGATGGAAATGGAGGGTGGAGTTTTTTTCCTCACACCACTTTATATGTTAGCGACAGCCGCAAACAAAAGAAAAAATACATCCACGTTGCAGAACCATCAGGTTCTACCATCATTTACAAGAGCTCAGCCGATGACACACACACTTATAGACTCGCCATCGAAAAACAAGGAAAAGGAGCGACCAACACCTCTCAAGGAATCATCGGCGGTAGAACCAACCTAAAAAATACTGTCATTCATCGCGATGACGACAAGATTACCATGTACTGCGCTAATGGCACAAAGCGCGTCTACAAAAAGTCAAAGCGCAAAGTCTACCTTCTTGAGAGCGAAAAAAAAGCAAACGGCAACTACATCCTCTATAAATATGACGACCAAGACCGGCTGAGAAAAATCTCCACCATGGACCCCTCAAAGACAAACGTCTACGCCTATCTCAAAATCTCCTACCCAAGCTCCCATGGACAAAGCTTTGATATCACCACGTCCGATGGAAGAAACCTCTCGTATGAGATGAGCCACGGTTATCTTTTTGTCAACAATAGCTCGCATAAACCCAAAGAAAAACTGAGTTATAAGGCTGCAACAGAGTCAGGATTTCTTGTGAAAGAACGCTCCTTTCCTGACGGAAGAAAAATCCAGATCGACTATTACAAGAAAAAAGATGCTGACATCCACTCTCATGAAGATCCCAGATGCGATAGAGTCAAAACCATCTATGAAATGGTAGGAGAAGAACTCGTTCCCACTTACCGCTTTTCTTACGACGTTCAAAGAGAAAAAAACAAGAAAGGAAAAAAGCATTTTACCTACAAAGAAAATGGCACGACAGAGATCTACGACGCTCTAGACAACCTTACAAAAGTGCACTTCACCCCGCACTTCTACGTTACAGACATCGAACGTTTTCAAAAAACTCATCAAGAACAGGTGTTTCATAGCAAAATTTGTTTCGAGTGGGAACCTGATGGGCAGTTAAAAGCCAAATCCCTTGTCGATGAAAATCATAACAAAGTCTGGGAGCGCACATTAAAATACGACACAAATGGCAATGTCCTCCTTGAAACCTTCTCCGGCAACTTATCTGGTAGTGGCAACTGGGAATCGTATCAAAAAAAATACACCTATGATGAAAATAATCTCATGCGCTCTCAAGAAGAAGATAACGGTAAAAAGATTATCTACGGGCACCTTCCCGGCACTGATCTTCTAACCGTTTATCTCATCTTCGATAAGAGTAAAATCCTCAAAAGAGAATTTAGACGCTATAACTCTAGCAACCTTCTAGAGATCCTCATTACCGATGATGGCATCACAGACGATCCGGATAATCTCTCAGAAGTTACAGAGCGCTTCATCACAAAATTCAAATACGAACCAAGAGGACTTCCCGAATTCATCCAGGAATACTACCTCAATGACGAAAAAGAGATCCCCATCAAAACCACCTATATCGGGTACAACAAAAAAGGAAAGATTAAGAAGAAAGATATCTATGATAATGAAAACAAGCTGCGCTACACTCTACATTACGATTACAACGACTACGGCTACCTCACCTACGAAACTAACCCCCTTGGAGAAGAAACGATCGCCTCTTATGATGCCTTTGGTAATCAAATGACCCTGATGCCGCCCGGCGGCCCTCTGCAAATGAGAGACTACGACAAAGGAAATAACCTTAAATACAGTGCAGAAGTTACAGAAGAAGAAAAGCAGATCACCTATTACCACTACAACAACAAACGTCAGCAGATCGATAGCCTGGATTATTTAAATCGAGAAACACGCTTTGAGCACGATCTTGATGGCAACGTCATCTCGATCATCTCCCCCATCGTGCTCGATGAGACCGGTAAAGAGATCACACCCATCACAACAAACACGTACAACTGCCTTGGCAAACAAACCTCCATCACAACCCCTAAAGGACATACAACAAAAACAACATATAACAGCCGCGGCAGCCCCACTCTCATCACCCATCCCGATGGCTCAAAAGAACAGTATATCTACAATCTTGATGGCACATTAAAAACATCCATCGATGCTGAAGGATATACAACTGACTACACGTGGGATATTTTTGAAAGACCTCTTACAAAAGAAGTGGCAGGCATTGCAAAAGAGATCTTCTCCTATAACACCTTTCATCTCTTGCAACACACCAATCCTGAAGGACACACGACCACCTACACCTACAATAAAGCCGGTCAAAAAACTTCAGAAACTTTAGACAAAACAACGACCCTTTACTCTTATGATCCCTTGGGAAGACTTCTCCGTACACAACAAGAAGATCTACTTCTCTTCACAGAATACAATCTCCTCGACCAACTCATCGAAGAAAGAGCAGAAGACATCTCCTGTCATCTTCTTTCTAAAACAACCTATAAATACCACCCCTCCGGCAACCACACCCAAATTATACGTCACCACGACGACGGCATCTCGGTAGAAATAACAGACTACGACCTCTTTAACAGAATCAAAGAGAAAAAAGACCCCCTCGGTCATATAACCTCATATGCATACAAAAAAAACCTCTTACAACGCACATTAGAACTTACAGAAACCAATCCGCTTGGCAACACAACCATCACAACAATCGACCCTCTTGATCGCATTAGCTCCATTGAAAAGAAAAATCGCCATGGAGAAACTACTGCTCTTGACACACTCTTCTATGATGCAGACTCTCATCTCGCCTATCAAAAAACACTCCTCATCCCCGGTCATGGCACTCTACACACACGTTGGGATTATGACAATCGCGGACAGCTCGCTAAACTCATTCAAGCAGAAGGTACGCAAGAAGAGAAAACAACACACTATAGCTACACTCTGCGCGGCGCTCGTAAAACCATCACAAAACCAGACGGCACGATTCTCTCCTACACCTACGATCCTCTCAACCGACTCGAAGAGCTCACCTCATCAACAGGCGACATTCACTACCTTTATCACTACAACACACAAGCATCGCAACCCACCTCCATCGACGATCTCATCGCCAAAACCACCACAACGCTAAGCTACAACACATCCGGTCAAGTTCTTCAAGAAACCCTCGCAAACGGCCTCACCCTGACAAACACCTACGACACCCGCAGTAGACGCAAATCCCTCACACTCCCTGACCATTCCTTCATCCTCTACGACTACACAGCGAATAACCTTTACTCTGTTTCCAAATACACCCCAGCTAACGACCTCATCTACACACACACCTACACCCACTACGACATATCAGGTCCTCTTCGCACACAAGAGCTGATCAACAATCTCGGCACCATCCACTACACCATCGACGCGCTCGCCCGCACAACCGCGATCACCGCCTTCTATTTCACGCAAACCCTCGATGAGATCGACCCCTGCGGCAACATCACCCTCATCCATACCAACCAAGAACCCTTCACCTTCTCCTACAACTCCCTCAACCAACTCACTCAAGAAAAGAAGCACACCTACAAAGTCGACTCCCTCCATCGCCGTCTTGAAAAAGACAGTACCCCCAATCACCCCAACTCTCTCAATCAACTCCATCTTCTCTACACCTACGACCAAAACGGCAATCCCCGCATCAACCACGAAGATAACACCACCTACACATACGACTCCCTCGATCGCCTCATCGAAATCACAAAACAAGATGGCACAGCTCTCTCCTACACCTATGATCCCCTCCACCGCCGCCTCTCTAAAACCCTCCATCAAAATAACACCTCAAGCACCCTTCTCTTCCTCTACGATGGACAAAACGAAATTGGCGCTGCAACCCAAAACGGTACACTTACCGAACTCCGCATCCTCGGCAACACCCCCCATGCCGAAATCTCTGCCGCCATTGCCATCGAACTCAACAACATCCCCTACGCGCCCCTCCACGACCTCTTCGGCAACCTCACCCACCTCATCGACCCCACCGGAACCATCATCGCCTACCAGGAGTACACCGCCTTCGGCGAAACCACCCCCTCCATCTCTCCCTGGGGCTTCTCCTCCAAACGCACCGACTCCGAAACCCACCTCGTCTACTTCGGCAGACGCTACTACGTCCCCGCCACCGGCCGCTGGCTCACCCCCGACCCCGCCGGCCTCCCCGACGGCCCCAACCTCTACGCCTACCTCCACCACTCCCCCCTCACCGCCCACGACCTCTATGGACTTTTTGCAATCGCTCCCGGAACAGGAAATATCTTGGCTACTGGCCGCAGACAAGTAGAACAAGAAAGCAATAAATTACAACAATTCATGTCAGGGACAAACGCGTCTACAAAAAATTACCACATTTATCGACCTCCCGCATACCCTCCGAATACTCAAAATTTACCTTTAGGTATGATCATTCACAACAATGGAATGGACACCGACTTAAATACTCATCTAAGTAACCTTAAATATATTTCAGACTTAGGCGGTGAAGTCCCCGTCCACGGAGTACATTTCGCCACACATGGGAAAAGCACCGATTTAAAAATTGCTTTTGCCACACGAAAATCAGGAATGAACAATACAATTATGGAAATTGTTAACAAATGCCATGAAGCATATCAAATAGTTGGACCTAATGGAGGGATCCTGCTTTTTAACCACAGTTTAGGATGTCTACATGCTTACTTTGGGATCTGGTTCTTACCTCCAGAAATAAGAAGTATCATGTATGTAATAAATGTAGCACCTGCTAAATTCCTTCATAGAAATAGCGGCGTAAAGGACATTATGTCTTATGGCAGTACTGGTGATTTCGTACATAGATGGGATAGTAAAGGATTGAAAATGGCTATTGAAGAAGGTTCCTTTACACTACTAAAATCAGTTAAAGAGACCGGGTATCCGGACCATGGAATCCAAAGCGCTACTTTCAAAGAACCAACTCGACAACTTACATATGATTTTGCAAAGACTTTCTACTGTCAGTAAAGGGAAAACCATGAAAATATTTTTTTTAATTATTCTATTTGGAGTCATGATCAATACAAATGCTAACACCACAAAATCTGAAAGTGAACTGGTAAAAATGGATACGATAGCAGATCAGCTAAGCCTCAATTTTTCAAAAAAAATGAAGGAAAAATTTGGCTTTGACCTTCTTGGTATGGGAGGTGGTGGGTTTCATGATTTTAACGCCCTCAGTATGCATTTTAATTCTCCTAATGTTCTCGAGCTTTCTGAGGCTAGAATCTTAATTCTAGAAGTAGTAAGTGAGTTCCTAAACAGCATTAATTCTGACAAAAATATTAAGCCTTATTTAAGAAACTATCCTTTTGATGCTAGCAACATCAGATTTCTCATTGGTTTTACTAAAAACAACCAATATCCAATTGAAGGTAAAGTGGCATTTATTGGCTTCAGCTATGGAAAAATTAACTATGCAACTTTTGATCATGAAAACGATCGCTTAAAAAATATTTTCAGAGAAACCTACGATGAAGCTCTCCAAATCGTACTAAAAGAAAATAATAGCGACAATGCTAATTCCTCCTCAACAAACCCAGACCTCCCCTCTTCCTAAGTCTTCTTTATGAAAATTACTTCAATAAATATTCCAGCAGCTGGAACATGGGCAAAAGATTGTGAATTACTTAGTTTGTCTGATTGCAGAGGATTTACATTAAATTATCGCAAAGATGAAGATAATACTTTCTGGAGCATGAGACACCAGGGGATCATCGCATATAAAGTCATTAGTGAAGAGTTTGCAAGAAATGGCTATTTTGACAAAACTACCTATAAATGGTTCTTTTTTTGAGGTACTGGACTCCCCTTGGATAGACGAATTTGGAAAGGATCAAGCTGAAATTCTCAGCAAGTGCAAGCATTATGTTTTTCGATTTTACGATGAGACAATAGAAATAATATCAACAGGGTTTTCCATTGAAAAATTGAATAGCCCTCCTTGACTTAGATATGGTTTACATGCCTTTTTTGCTATCGTGCGCTTACCCCCGGAAATAAGAAGTATCATGTATGTAATAAATTTGGCACCTGCTAAATTCCTTCATAGGGATAGTGGAGTGAGCGATGTGATGAATTACATCTGTGACCGAGATATTGTGCACCTCTGGGACTTCATGGGAGGAGTTCGAGCCGTAGAAGAAGGTTCCTGCTCAGGACTAAAGTCTGTTAAGGGAACTCCATTTCCAGACCACGGCATCCTAAGTCCTACCTTTGAAGACCCAATTCAGGGGTCTCTAAACAGTGCTATGAAACAATTTTATTTCCAATAGGAATGAAGACGTGAATAAATATTTTTTATTATTTTTTATAGGATTTGCATTTGTAATTTATGCCAACCCCGATAGAACTATGGAAGAACGAACAAAAATGAATAAAATGGCAAATGAAACAAGTCTCAATTTCTCAAAAAAAATGAAAGAAAAATTCAACTTCGAACTTCTTGGTATGGGAGGGAGCGGATTTCATGACCTCAATACATTTTCTCTACATTTTAAATGCCCAATGGTACTAGATTTACCCGAGGCAAGGAATTTAATTTTAGAAGTTTCTAGTGAATTTCTACATATTGTCAATTCTAATAACGACATCAAACCTTATTTAAGAAAACACCCTTTCGACTTTAACAACATTAAAATAATACTTGGATTTAAAAAAAATAACAGCTATCCAACAGGGAATAAAATAGCATTTATAAGTTTTAACAATGGGAAAATATACTATGACACCTATGATCACGAAAAAAAAATATTCAAAGATTTTTTCACAGAAACCTACGATGAAGCTCTCCAAATCGTACTAAAAGAAAATAATAGCGACAATGCCAATCCTCTTCGACAAACCCAGCCCCCCTCCCTTCCTAAGTCTTCCTTATGAAAATCAAATTTCTGTTTTTTATTTTTTTCTCACGTCCCTTGGATAAAATTGGTGCCAGAATTTAAAAATACAGAATGGAAAACAATTTTGGAGACTTATTAATGGAAGCAATTGATTTCAAAAAATTGTTTGATGAAATAGCTAAAGAAAGTGGCTTTGACAGAGCTTATAAAGGATGGTTTAAAGAATCTCCGGAAGTCATTCTTGCCCTTGATTTACAAAAATCAAATTTCGGAAATTATTACTATTTAAACATCAAATTATTTATCCAAGGAGTATTTGGGCATACTTACTCAAAATGCAAAAAACTAATAAAAACTGATATTGGGAATATTTTTCTTCGTCAGCCTGACAACTATTCAAATTTATTAGATCTAGATACTCCTTTGGAAGACAGTGATCGAAAGGAAGGTCTTAGGAAACTGTTCGGTGATTTCATTGTACCATTTAGTAATAAGACTAGCTCTAAAAAAGGCGTTAGAGAACTTCACGAACATGAAGGTCTATTTATATTGCCAGCAGTTAAAGAAGAGCTCGGTATTTAACTTAGGATCCTCGGCAACACCCCCCATGCCGAAATCTCTGCCGCCATTGCCATCGAACTCAATAACATCCCCTACGCGCCTCTCCACGACCTCTTCGGCAACCTCACCCACCTCATCGACCCCACCGGCACCATCATCGCCTACCAGGAGTACACCGCCTCCGTCACTCAGACCCACGCAGTCAACCTCGCAGTCGCCACAGAACCCCTTCCCAACACCATCCACACAACCTTGGCCGAAAACACCTCCACAACCTCATTGTCAAAATTCAACTTTGTTAAGCAAAAAATTTCCATGAATCAGAGAACTGAAAATATAAACTCTGCTACACTGCTCAAGTCAAAGCTATCAGGATTACAAAAGGCTCAGCAAACTGCAATTAAAGTTCGTAACCTCCCTGATGGCCGAATTCGATACTATGGCGAAGAAATACTTGCCCATAGATTAGGATTAACAAGAGGTGCCTCTTATGTAACAGAATGGAATTTTAATACTGGACAAGTACGTTCTTGGATGGAAAGTTATAATCATTTAGGAACAGTCAATCGAATACACCCTAAAATGATTAATGGACAAACATTAAATTATTTACATTATCCACCAACAATAAGTGAATTAGGTCTTAAATAAATCATGGTTTACACAAAAAAACAATTTGGTTTAGAGTTAAAATCCCAAATCCTTAATGGAAAAAATTATAGAGAAATTGCAAAATGGGCTTTTAAAATTTATACGAATCATGGATTGGAATTTGAAGATGGGCTTGACCATTTTGTTCTTAAATTGATTGCTATGGAAGAAGGACCAGAATTTATTCTTTCAACTGAGGAGCTGAAATTGCTAGTGGACATTCTTATTTAACGAGTTTGGAATATTTCAATGCACAATAATCAAGACTCTTATTTTTGCCACATATGTGGCAAAGAACAAGATGAGCCAATTTGGAGAAAAGACGGCAAATCTCCGACTTTTAATATTTGCATCTGCTAAATTCCTTCATAGGGATAGTGGAGTGAACGATGTGATGAATTACATCTGTGACCAAGATATTGTGCACTTTTGGGACTTCATGGAAGGAGTTCGAGCCGTAGAAGAAGGTTCCTGCGCAGGACTAAAGTCTGTTAAGGGAACTCCATTTCCAGACCACGGCATCCTAAGTCCTGCCTTTGAAGATCCAATTCAACAACTTACATACAAATTTACAGATAATTTTTATTGTCAATAAAAGGAAAACTCGTGAAAAAATTTTTTATAATTATTCTGTTTGGATTAATGATTAATGGAAATGCCAATCCCACAAGATCAGAAAATGAAAGGATAAAGATGAATAAAATCGCAGGTCAAGTAAGCGTCAATTTCTCAAAAAAAATGAAAGAGAAATTTGACTTCGACCTTCTAGGTATGGGAGGTGGTGGATTTCATGATTTAAACACTTTAAGTTTCCATTTTAATTGCCCTATGATTCTTGATGTTTTCGAAGCAAGAAAACTAATTATACAAGTCGTCGACGAATTCATAAATGATATTAATTCCAAACAAAATATCAAATTATACCTAAGAAACTATCCTTTCACTGTCAATAATATTAATTTACTTATTGGATTTAAGAAAAACAACCAATACCCAATTGAAGGTAAGGTAGCATTTATCAGCTGTAGCAACGAAAAAATTGACTATGCCACTTTTGAGCATGAAAAAAACCACTTAACAAATATTTTCAGAGAAACCTACAATGAAGCTCTCCAGATCATATCCAAAAAAAACAATGACAATACTTCTAATTCTTCCTCAATAAACCCAGACCTTCCCTCTTCCTAGGTCTTCTTTATGAAAATTACTTCAATAAATATTCCAGCAGCTGGAACACGGGCAAGAGATTGTGAACTACTTAGTTTGTCTGATTGCAGAGGATTTACATTAAATTATCGCAAAGATGAAGATAATACTTTCTGGAGCATGAGACACCAGGGGATCATCGCATATAAAGTCATTAGTGAAGAGTTTGCAAGAAATGGCTATTTGACAAAATTACCTGTAAATGGTTCTTTTTTTGAGGTATTGGATTCCCCTTGGATAGACGAATTTGGAAAGGATCAAGCTGAAATTCTCAGCAAGTGCAAGCATTATGTTTTTCGATTTTACGATGAGACCATAGAAATAATATCAACAGGGTTTTCCATTGAAAAATTGAATAGCCCTCCTTGACTTAGATATGGTTTACATGCCTTTTTTGCTATCGTGCGCTTACCCCCGGAAATAAGAAGTATCATGTATGTAATAAATTTGGCACCTGCTAAATTCCTTCATAGGGATAGTGGAGTGAGCGATGTGATGAATTACATCTGTGACCGAGATATTGTGCACCTCTGGGACTTCATGGGAGGAGTTCGAGCCGTAGAAGAAGGTTCCTGCTCAGGACTAAAGTCTGTTAAGGGAACTCCATTTCCAGACCACGGCATCCTAAGTCCTACCTTTGAAGACCCAATTCAGGGGTCTCTAAACAGTGCTATGAAACAATTTTATTTCCAATAGGAATGAAGACGTGAATAAATATTTTTTATTATTTTTTATAGGATTTGCATTTGTAATTTATGCCAACCCCGATAGAACTATGGAAGAACGAACAAAAATGAATAAAATGGCAAATGAAACAAGTCTCAATTTCTCAAAAAAAATGAAAGAAAAATTCAACTTCGAACTTCTTGGTATGGGAGGGAGCGGATTTCATGACCTCAATACATTTTCTCTACATTTTAAATGCCCAATGGTACTAGATTTACCCGAGGCAAGGAATTTAATTTTAGAAGTTTCTAGTGAATTTCTACATATTGTCAATTCTAATAACGACATCAAACCTTATTTAAGAAAACACCCTTTCGACTTTAACAACATTAAAATAATACTTGGATTTAAAAAAAATAACAGCTATCCAACAGGGAATAAAATAGCATTTATAAGTTTTAACAATGGGAAAATATACTATGACACCTATGATCACGAAAAAAAAATATTCAAAGATTTTTTCACAGAAACCTACGATGAAGCTCTCCAAATCGTACTAAAAGAAAATAATAGCGACAATGCCAATCCTCTTCGACAAAC